>PMYF01000699.1:0-7150 GCA_003171295.1 Acidobacteriota bacterium
TCCCGCTGGGGTTTGGAGGCGCTGTCCGACCTCTGCCTGCACGGCTCGCATTCCACCCAGGACTACGCTTACCGGATCATCAACACGATTACGATTTCTCTCCATCCGGATGACGTGCAAAAGCTCGAGGACGGTCTCGAACAGCCGGCGGAGTCTTTCACCGCGGCCGGCGCTTTCCCGCTCCGCTCCAACTTCTGGAAGGACAAAGGGCCGTACCTGGCTATCATGACGGGGTATGGCCTTCTGATGATTCTGCTGATCCTGATCCTGATGAAACGTAAGGATGTGAAGTAGCAAAGCCCCTGCACAAAGGAGTTAGCATGGATAGCGGTAATTCCTCAGTTCGCAACCTGCTCTATATCGTTCTGGTGCTTACGCTGTTGTCAGTCTTCGCGAACTTCTACGTCGCCTCACAACTGGCCCGGAATAGCGATGAGCTGGCCCGCTTGGGCCTCTTGCTGCAGAAACAGATGATGGGGACCGCTCTGCAGCAGTCCGAGCAGTTGCAGAAGAAGATGGAACAACTCAATCAGGACGCGGCCGGCGTTGACGCGAAGCTGCAGAAAGCCCAGGATGATTTTGTGGCGAGGATGAACGTCGAGCTCCCCAAGATCATGGATAACTACATCAAATCGCGCGCACCCATGATTGAGAAGCAGGCCATGAAGCAGGTGCCCCACTAGCCAAGCTTGGCCAGCAGGGCAGCGCCCCGGCGGCCTTTCCTTACTCGGGGGTCTTCACTTCCACGTGGAATAGCTGCTCACCCATGAAGAACTCGTCACCGTCCCGGAGTTCAACTTCAGCGCGCACGCGACGATAGACGCCGTTCCGGCTGCGTAAATCCTGCAGCAGGAAGCGTCCGGGCTGGGCCACGATGCGGGCGTGCGTTCCGGACATGTACGGATCATCCTTGAAGATCAGATCGCCCGTGGTCCGGCCCAGAGTGGTTTCGGGCTTCTCCAGTTTGAACTCCGCCACGATTTCTCCATTCAACTTGATGTGCTCAAGCTTGGCTGTAAGGGGCCCTTTTTGAAGCTTCGGCGGGATGCTCCACACCATGGTGCCCTGCGTGGCGCCCTTGGCCTGCCCCTCGTCGAGGCTCTGCGTGGTGAAGCGGAAGAGTTCCCGTCCCAGCAGGAAGATGTCGCCAGGCGAGAGTTCGCCGTCCTGCCGTTGCCGAAGGAAGGAGCCATTCTGGCTGCCCAAGTCCTTCAACAGGAGCTTGCCTTCGCGCACGGCGAGGGAAGCGTGTTGCGTTGAAAGCAACATATCCTGGGGGTAGCTCAGGTCGCAGTTCTCCCGCCCGATGAGCGTTTCTTTTGTGATCGTAAGGGTTTTTCCCGCGGACCCGTCCGGCTTCTTCTCGGAGATCTTGGCTTCGATTTGCGCGATGTGCAGGCCGGTGAAAACCACGGTCCCTTCCGTGGAAAGCCCCGAGGGGACTGGTGGTCTGGGTGGAACTGGCCTGGCGACGGGCGGTGCCGGCGGTGGCGCCGCGGGCCTGGGAGGAATGCGAGGCGGCGGAGCCGCAACGGGCCTCGCCACGGGCGGGGCTGGGGGCGGTGCCACGGGACGGGGAGGTGGCGCTGCTACCGACCGGGCCACGGGCGGCGGAGGCGCGGCTGAGCGCGACGGCGCCACGGGCTGTGAAGCCGGCACGGCTTGCTGCACGGGTGGGGGCGGAGCCGCCACTAGGGGAGTGCCGCAAAAGCCGCAAAACTTGCTCCCGACGGGGAAAGACTTGTGGCACTTTGGGCACATCACCTGCGCGATAACCGGCGCCGCCGGGGGGTGCGGAATCGCGGCTACGGCCGCTGGCGCTATAGGCGCCGCAATCACGGGGGCCTGAGCTACAGGTGAAGGCGCCGCTGCCGCCGGGGCGTGCAACGATTTTCCGCAGCGTGCGCAGGACGGCGCAGTCGTCGGGTTCATGTTCCCGCAAGATGCGCATCGCATGTACCGGACAGTTCCTTGCTCATTATCCTCAGCGCTCATGTTTGATTCCCGTCTCGTTTTTGATCGGCGTTATCTATTCGCCGGTGGCCTTGATCCAGATGGGGTTAGTATAGCAGCGAAACTCTTCCTTGGCGCTGCTTCGTGTACTGGCCTCCAGCCGGATGTATCTCCATTCTTCCGAACCTTCCTTCAGGGCCATGCGCAGGTCAAAGGAAACCAAGCCCTCGCTTGAGAGGCTCTTGGAGGGGGGCATGGGCACATCCACGGGTTTCAGCTCGCCCGCGCCGGTTCCCACGATCAGTCGAATGAACTGAAAGGGTCCAAATTCTTCGCTGCTCACCCAAAGGAGTTGGAGAGGGGGCAGGGATTTCAACGGGCAGGAGATCTCCTGTCCGATGCCGACATCATCGGGATCGTCGAGGGACCCATTGGAGTTCCGATCGAAGCCGGCGACCAGCAGCGGGCCGTTACTGGCCACGCTGCGGCCATCCCGCAGGGCACGCAAGACGTTCTCACCGCGCGCTCCCATGCCGTCCGGCGCGTAAACCACGGTGAAGATGCGGCCCAAGGCGCTGTCTTCCGCGTATCCATTCAGGCCTCGCTGTGGCTTACCGAGAAAGTCCACGACGTCCAGCGTAGCTTCGAAGTTCAGGTCGCCATGCGCATCCGAACCCGCGGCGAGGAAGGGCTTGAAAAGCGGAGCATTCTTTCCATCCTGCCGCGGCTGGAGGCCGCGCGCCAATAGGGGTTGCCATCCCAGCTTGATTCCTTGTTCGAGCCGCGCGTACTGGTCAGCTTCCTTGTCGTATTGGAAGCAGGCGCTCGCTTCCGAGTGCGGGTGGATGCAGAAGGGGTCGCGAGGGTCATCGGCAGTGCTCAGCGTGGCCCGATTCCACGGTTCCAGGCCCACTATGCCCGGCTGGAGTTGCTTTCCATCCGGCGCGAGGAAGTCCGCCTCCAGGTCCCACTTGCCCCCTCGCATGAGGGGGCTGATGGGGTCAAAGGGATGGGAGGGGTAAGCAAATCCCCCTGCCGCGACCACCCGCGCCAGAGCATCCCTGATGGGCATGGCCGCTGAGGCGAGGGAGCCGTCGCCCGTCATCACCACGGCGCTATCGGGCTGGGCGGGGTCCGGGAAACCCTTGTCGGGATCATCGGGTGAAGGCGCCGCCACCATGTGGACGGTGGTCAGCAGGGTGTCCTTGCTGGAAGAGAGGGTCATCTCTTCTCCGCGGATCAGCATCAGCCGGCTATCGCGAAAATGTTTTACGTCTTCCAACTCCGCCTGGTAGCGTTCCGGGGAGAGGTCGGTGGAATGGTCGGCCAACAACAGCCAGTCCATCCCTGCCTGCAGCGCCGCCTGCTTCGTGACGTCGAGCGGATACCCCCGCTCGGCAGGATTGTCAGTGTGGCCGGAGTGGTAATGCATATCGCCGCGATACCATTTGGAGATCTGCGGAAGATGCGCAGCGTTCAGTCGAACACGCAGATAAAAGTCCTGGTTCGGCCAATCCACGACCCGGAACGAAACCCACAAGTCCGCCGAGCGGAAGGGTCCGCCCAGGTAGTGGCTGGCGAGAAAGGACTGCACGAGATCGCGGGGCGCCTCCAGAGTCTTCTTCAGACGGTCTTGTATCACCAGGGGCTGACCGTCGGTGCGAGCGTCAAAGGAAAAGTCTTTGCCCGTTCCCAAAAGCAGTGGTTCCTCGCTGAACTTGTGCTGGGCGCCGGTGGGTTTCACGTAAATGTTCACGCCCTGCAGTTTCAAGGGGTCCCGCTGGACATAGCGGGAGACGGTAGAACCTGTGGTGTGCGCGGCCTTCTCGATGCCGTTGATGATCTCCAAATAGACGGGAAGATTCGCATCGTCGGGGTTTCGCAGCATGCGCGGAACATCCGCCCGGAAGAAAACCCCCGTCATCGACAATTTTTCTTTCAGTTGAGACGTCATGCTTTCCTGCGTTTGGGAGAAGGCCGGGATGGGCAAAGCAAAACACGCGGCCAGGATAACGGCGCGGAGGAGAGGGTGGAAACTCCGAATGTAGAGGCTCATGGGATCAACTTCCGCGCAACTTGAATGGAGATGCACTGATTGCCCGAGGCTGCCAGGGCCACGACCTCGCCCTCCGCGTTAAGCAAAGGCGCGCCGGTTTCGCCTGGATCCATCGCATGGTCCATGGTCAGGGTAGTCCCCTCCAGCCCCGCCTTGACGTTGAGGAGACGCGGGTCGGTTTGAGGCTGGCTCACCCCGTAAGGATAACTGCCCAAGATCAACTGGGAGCCGCTGGCGAGGTTTGCCGCCGTGCTCGCGAGCGGCAAGGGATGAAAACCCGTACCGCTGACCTGCAGCAGGGCCAGGTCTGATTCACCCTCGGCGTGGAGATGCAGAGTGGCGCGCTCTTCGGAGTCCGGGTCCAGGTAATCCTGTTGGGTCATCTGGTCGGGCGGCATCTGGAGGATCTTCAAGGTCCGTTTTTCGGTGCTCAGGGCGGATTGAAGGTCAGGTTGACCACCCGCAGCAGTCAGCTTGGCGCCGGCCGGCCAGGCGTAGGTCTTTACACTGCCTTGATCCACCTCCAGGTGAGAGTGCTCCAGCAGGAAGTCGACCTGGGGGTCAAACTTCCAGGGCGCCACCACTCGCTTGGTGGTTAGCAGCTTTCCATCCGCGCTCACCAGAAAGCCGGTGCCGGATTGCCCGAACTTTTCCAGGGCTTTGGATTTGGGGTCGTGCACCACGTACTCCGTGTACAGGAGATACAGCGCAGGGTTCACTTTGGCTCCCAGGGTCTGATCCTGGTGCAGTTTCGCCAGATGTTCCTTCGCCATGTTGATGGCCGCAGCCGAAGAAGGGTTCGCGAGTGTTTCCAGGATCGTGTCCGCCGTCAGATGGAGGAGGGGGTTGCCCTGGAAGAGATTCAAGGGGACTTGTTCATTCAGGGTCACCGGGATCACGAGCAGTTTCGTCCGCAACGCGGCTTTTTCCAGGGTATTCAGCTTGACCTCGATGAAACTCTGTCCCGTGATCAGGATCTTGTCCTTGTCTACCATTTCCCGAACCGGCGCCAGCGAATCCAGATCGGCGAACAGGATGGAGCACTTGAGAGGGGAGGGAAGATCGACGGGGTCTTTACTCGAAAGTTTGAACTCCTGCGCAAACGTCTCAATGTGGATGGGAATCCCGCTCACGCGCACATCCTGAAAGTACATGCGCTGGACCGTGGCTCCCCGATTGACGGGACGGATGGTGATGAAGAGATCAAGCAGAAGACGGTCGAAGTTGATATCCCGAAACGAGAGGCTCTTGTAGACGGCAGGATTAGGCGCAGGCTGGCCACCCTTGGCGGGAAGCTGGTAAACCTTGGCGCCGCGAATTTCTTCCGGCAACTGGGCCGCCGGCTCTGCCTGCTGGGCAGCCACGGACGGGGGAAAAGCGATGACCCTCCAAACGAGGGCGGAAAGAAGTAGAGAACGCGAAAGAATAGACAGCGCCAAGATCATTCTGTGGACCCCCGGGGCCAAACTCGCGCAGGAGAGCTTTACCTGGGAATCTACGCGGAGCTTTCGACGGAGGCGGCATCCTGCCAGAGGATCTCGTAGAGCTCCACGGGCGTCTGCTTGCCTTTCACCAGGATGGGTTCCAGGCGCTGTGCCGGCACCCCGCCGTTCAGTAGCGAGTAAGTAGATTCGGAGATGAGGATCTGTCCTCCGGCCGCATTCGCGCATAGGCGTGAGGCCAGGTTGACGGCATCTCCGATGACCGTGTAGTCCATGCGTTTGGCGGAACCGATGTTTCCCGCCGTCACCGCGCCCGTATTCACCCCCACCCCCATCCGGAGGGGTTGCTGGCCACGGTTTTCCCAATCGCGATTGAGGTGTACCAGGGCCCGCTGCATCTCGATGGCGGTCTTGGCGGCGCGCAGCGCGTCGTCAGGCTTGGGAAGCGGTGCTCCATACACAGCCATGATCCCGTCTCCCAGATATTTGTCCAGCGTGCCTCCACTATCGAAGATGAGGTCCGTCATCTCCGAGAAGAATTCGTTCAGCAGTTCCACGACGGCTTGAGGCTCCATGTGCTCCGACATGCGGGTGAAGCCGCGAATGTCTGAAAACAGGATCGTGGCGGTCTGATTTTCACCCCCCAGGTGAATTTCGCCGGGGTTGGCGAGAATCTTCTCAACGATGGCGGCATTGAGAAAGCGTTCCAGCGCCTGGCGCTCCACGACGCGGCGGGCCAGTTCTTCATGGGATCGGGCGTTGTCAAAGCTGATGGCCGCCTCGGCCGCGACCACGGAAAAAATGTCGAGTTCTTCCCTGGAGAAGGCGTAGGGTTTGCTCAGGCAATCGACATAAAAGAGCCCGAAGACACGGTCTTTGTAGATGAGCGGAGCACACATCGCGGAGCGGATGCCTGAGATGCGCAGGCTCTGGCTGGAGGAAAAGCGTTCGTCGCTGCCCACATCATGGATCAGCAGCGGGACATGGTCGGTCATGACGCGGTCGATCACGGTGGTGGAGAGGGCCACGTCGCGCGCGGCAGCTTTCAGACTCTCATCTTTGTAAAGGAGGACGGCGGGCTTGAATCCCTTTTTATCGTCGCGGAGCATGACGAAGCCCCGTTCCACGTTGTCCATCTGAAACACCAGTTCCATGACCCGGTGCATGACCTCTTCGGGTGTAAACAGGGAGGACAGCGTCTTGCCGACCGTCAGGAGCAGCTTCAGGAGTTTGTTTTCCTGCTCCAGGAGCCTCAGCCGGTCTGGGATGGCAGCCGGACCCGGGGGCGCCAGGGGTGAGGAGATCCGCAAAGCCGTGCTCAGGTCTTCCACGCGGACCAGGCCGTCGACATCCGTCACGGCGCCGCGCCCGGCCTCAATGTGCAGATCGTGCGAGCGCGCCGTTTCGAACTTGATATTGTAACTGCCGACCGCGATGTGGTCCTGGTCGGAGAGGCTGTACTCCTGAATCTGCGAGCCGTTCACGAAGGTTCCATTCAGGCTGCCGAGATCTTTCAGAAGCGTGATGTCGCCGGGAAGCACCGTGATGCGCGCGTGGTGCCGGGAGACGCTGGCATGGTCCAGGACCAGATCGTTGGGTTCCGTCCTTCCCACAGTGACCGTGGGGCTGGAAATTTCGAAGATCTGGGTTCGGTCGGAGGGATCGGTAATGACAAGTCGGGCCATGAAGGGAGCCTGGT
>PMYF01000699.1:7187-13774 GCA_003171295.1 Acidobacteriota bacterium
ACCTGGGTGATCTCGATGACCCCCACCCGGCTATTGGGGTCGGTGGCTTTGTAAACGGCCAACTGTGATCCCGGGTGTACGCCTTGCGCCGAGCCCATGTCGATCATCACATTCGAACCCTCCACGGCGGTGATGTAGCCCTGGGTCGACTGGCGGCCCGCCGGGGCGGCCGGACGCGATACCGTGGCCACGTCGGCCGGGGGTCCGGATGGCTGCATGGGCTGGCCGGTCAGCTTGCTCACGGCAGTTGCAGTTTCGGCACGCAGGTCCGCGACTGCCTTGCTCAGTTTCGCGAAATTCTCCTCGTTGCCGATGCGCAAGGAGGAGAGCATTTGGTCCAATTCCTGAAGTTGGCGCTGCTGGCGTATCATAACGGTCTGGAGTTGGGCCTGGGTTTGTTTGATCTCGGCCAGTTGGGAGTTGAGCGCGGCCGTCTGATTCCCTATGGCCTGCATCTGCTCTTGCAGCGCCTTGAACTGGTCGTCGAGGAACTTCTGTTCATCTTCCTTGAACTTCGGCCACGCACTGGTCGTCAAGAGGAGCAGTAAGAAGATGGCAAGTGCAATCTGGCGCTTCATGATCAAACCTCCCCAGTGTTTCTGCCTGCTTCGCGAACGACGCCCGCGTTACTGTGGTTTCAGCGGGACTTCCACGCGGGGTGTCCCGCTCGCTGAAACGATGACTTGCGTTTGAACCGGCCGGTAGCCGGAAAGCGACAGGGTCAGCATATGGGTCCCCACCGTCAAGCGAAAAGACGTTGGCGTCTGTCCGCCGGTAGGCTGGTTATCCGCAAATACCGTGGCGCCCGGGGGTATGGTCCGGACTTCCACGATCCCCATCTGTGCGGTCTCGCCGAGAGCCAGTTTCTTGGTCATGATGGCCCCGCTCTTCAGTTCGAACGTAGTCTCATAAGGATCTGCCCCCGGACGCTTCACGGTGGCGACGTGCTGTCCGGCTTTCAAGGTGGCGTGGAACGGGGTGGGACCGTAGGATTTTCCGTCGATCAGCACTTCCACCCCCGGGGGAGTGGTCACCATGTTGACTTCGCCCACGGGCGCGGAAAGATTGCCGGTGACGCTCTTGGTCTGCCCCCCTTCAATCGTCACACTCTGCTGGATATCGTCGTATCCGTCCTTGGAAATGACCACGTTATGGGTTCCTGCGGCCAGCTCCGGGATGGTGTGCGGGGTCACCCAGTTCGGATCGCTGCGTCCGTCGAGAGAGATCTTCGCGCCGGGAATGTTGGTGCTCACCATCAACTGCCCCACCTTGGAGACGGTGGGACGCGCGTGGGCAGGTTCCGCTTTCGGAGGAGTCGGGTTCGCCTCGGACTGAACGCTAGGCGCCGAAAGATTGCCCACGATGCTGCCAGCCTGCCCCTCGGCAATCGTCACATTCTGCTGGAAATCCTGGTAACCGCCTTTGGAAATAACCAGGCTATGCGTTCCCGCAGGGAGGTCTGGAATCGTATAGGGTGTCACCCAGTTCGGATCGCTCCGTCCGTCGAGGGAGATCTTTGCGCCGGGAACATTGGCGCTGACCTGAAGTTGTCCCAGCTTTGCCGCCGAGAGCGGCACAGGTGCCTGGTGCGAGGGATGCAGGAAGAAGTAGCCCCCGCCGCCCAAAATCCCGACCACCAAAAGCGCCCCGAGAACCCAGGCGATCTGGGGGATTCCCTCCCGGCGTGCCGGGGGCGGCGTGGTCACATGGATATTGACGGGGCTCGTGAGGGGGGTGTCCTCTACGGGCGCCGGTTCCAGGGCCTGCACGGGAGCCGCCGCCTCGGCCGACCCACCGCCCATGCTCCCCGCCTTCAGAACCACCGTGCCTTGGGGCGACGCCGCCCCGCCCAGGGTTTTGTAATTCTTCAAATCTTCCGCCAACTCCCGGCACGTCTGGTAGCGTTCGTCAACATTCTTGGCGAGCGCTTTGCTAATCACGAAGCTCAACCCAGAATGGATCGACGCGTCCAGCTCGCGCGGCGGAATAGGGTTCTCATTGATGATCTTGTAAATGACCGTCGTGATGTTCTGGCCCCCGAAGGGCTTTTCACCCGTCACCAATTCGTAAAGGATCACTCCCAACGAGAAAATGTCAGATCGGCCATCGACCTGGCGGCCTTTCACCTGCTCGGGCGACATGTAATTTGGGGTGCCCAGAATCTGGCCGGCCTGCGTCATGCCCATCGACATCATCTTGGCAATGCCAAAATCGGTTACTTTCACCAGCCCGTTCTGTAAGATCATAATGTTCGCGGGCTTAATATCGCGATGCACGATCCTGTTCTGGTGAGCGCGGTCGAGGGCGCTGCACACCTGGTCGTAAATGGGCAGAATGGTTTCAATCGGCAGAATGTTCTGCTCCTGGACGATGGCCTCCAGAGACTTGCCCTCCAGAAATTCCATGGCCAGGAAGAGGGTGCCGTTGTCCTCGCCAAAATCGTACACCGTGATGATATTGGGATGGGCCAGCATCCCCGCTGCCTGAGCCTCGCGCTGAAAGCGTGCCTTGTACTCCTGGAACTCCTGCGCGGAAAGGCCTTCGGTGAGCATGGTCTTGATCGCCACCGTGCGGCCAATAATGGGGTCGTACCCCTGGTACACTACACCCATGGACCCGCGGCCCAATTCACCGACAATTTGATATCGTCCCGTCTTGGTCAGCGCTTCGGCCATGTAGCCTCGCTTTCACACTCCTGCCCACATCGCATCTGTGCGCCGGAGCAGGTCCCCCTGAATTGTCGTCTATTGGCCACCATCACGCGTCGGCCAAACGAGCTGCAGATAATTCGTCTTTTTCGCAAGCCAAGCCTAACTCAAGAGGTAGTGCAAGTCAATGTCATGCCCCATTAGAAATATCCCCATTCTTAGCTCATTAGGTTAGGAGTGTCCCCTTCTTGAGTTTGGGTTTTCTTGTTCTTGGTATCTCATGGGTTTTGTCTTTTGTTGTGGTTTGGGTTCGTGTCGTGATTGAATCCGGTCGAGAGCCTCGGCCGGAGCGCAGCCCTGCGGAGCTCTGCAGGGCGGGGCCACACGCCCAAGCGCTCTGCGCTGAGGTTTGCGTGAAGGCGCACCGCTTGCCCCCACCCTCCGCTCGACCCAAGATGGCAAGAGGAAGGGAGTGGCCTGAAATCGGGCACTCTCCCCTGCAGTACCGACTTGATTTGTGACCCTTCCTGGAGTATTAATCGCTTCCTGTGGCGGGACATCGGCCAGCTAAACAGCGCCAAGTCCTGCCTGGCAAGTGTCCAACGAATGCTGAGAGGTTGACCGTGAGAAACCGAGCCGTGACCGCTTCCTCCGAACCCTCGGCGGGTTTCCGGTTCCGCCCCGGAAGGCAGCACAACTTCTTGCTGGCCCTTGCTGGCGTCGTTTTCTGGGTTGTGAATTTGGCTACCGCTCCAGGGGCGCCCAGGCCAGGCCTTCCGGCCGAGGATAGCAGCAACACGCTGGCAGCCGGAACGCAACTCCACGTGCGGCTGGGGACCCCGGTCAGCACGAAGACCTCACACCTCCATCAGCCTGTAACCGCGCGCGTGGTGTGCGAAGTCACGGCGGGTCAAGGCGTGCTCGTGCCCATCGGGGCGGAAGTGGAAGGGGAAATCGCAAAATTGATTCCCACCTCTGACCCTACAGACCGCGCCCGCCTGCTACTTCGTTTCAACCAGTTGCTAATTCCGGGTCACCCGGCGCTCCCCCTGGCCGCGCACTTGATGGACGTGGAGAACGCACGCGAAACCGTCCTGAAGGATGGGACGATCCAAGGGGTCCTGGCCAGCGAGGTGCCGATCTCACGCGTCGAAGACGCTCTGGACAAGCTGGGGTCCGCGGGCGGACAGCTTCAAAAGATGTCGGATAAGGCCCTTGGGAAGGCGGATACTTCGATCGATTATCGCGCCGGCGCCGACCTGACCCTGGCGCTCGACAAAACACTCACGGTGGATTCGACCTCACCGGCGGCGGTTTCGAGCCAACTCTCTCAGGCTGTGGCGGACGTCGTCCAGAAACTCCTCGCCGACGCCCCCCGGCGTGCCCAGGCGAAGAACAACGCGCCGGGTGATCCGCTCAACCTGGTCGTGGTGGGAAACGCCGACCAGATCCGCAAGGCCTTCCAGCAAGCCGGCTGGAGTGTGGCTGCGAAGAAGAACCGGAAATCCGTGTTGGGCACGGTGCGCGCGGTGGCCAGCGAAGAGGGCTTCGGGCAGGCCCCCGTCTCCGATCTCTACCTGTATGACCGCGCTGAAGACTTGGCCTATGAAAAGATGCTGAACACCTTCATGAAGCGCCATCACCTGCGCCTGTGGCGTTCTTCCCTCACCGGCCCCGATGGCGTTGAAATCTGGCTGGGGGCGGCGACCCATGACATCGGCCTGGACGTGCACCCCGGCGTGGTTTCACATGAGATCGACCCTGATCTCGATGCAGAGCGCGCCAAGGTCAGCGCCGACCTCATAGCCGGTGGGTTGGTCGCTGCCGAACAACTTGTGACCCGCCCCAATCCGCTCTCGGAAGGCAAGACGGCCACCGGAGGCACCTGGAAGACGGACGGCCAGTTGCTGGCGATTGAGCTAAAAGCCTCCGGCGCCATGTAAAGCGTCCGGGCACGGCGCCATGAAATCCCCTGTGCCCATTGACGCGCTTCCGGGGGCCGAGGTATGTTTTCCGGAGCCCAAGCGGTCCATCCATTTGTCCCGGGTCCGCGAGCCGAGTGTGAGGTTGAGCATGTCCACGAAACCTGTTCCCCCAGCCGCGGTTCCCCCGCGCGTCACGGGCAAGATCATCGACACCGTCGCGAAAATTTCCGTGGACGCCACTCGTCCTTTACCCCTGGTCTGCGCGCTTTATGCCGTGGAAAACTCCGAGGGCATGTGGCTGTGCGCGTATTACGGCGCCAACCGCAGCGTCTTCGACAACCTTCCCCAAAAAGACCGGGAAATCGACGAGGCCACACTGGGCATCACCTTTCTCCACAAACGCTTCATCCCCAAGGATCAGTACCAGCCCGTGCATTGGGAACAGTTCAAGAAAGAGCAGTTCATGACCTACGGCGCCCACGGCGGGTAGGTGGCGGATTGCATCGGGGCGCGCGATTTCTGCTATACTCGGCGGCAGATGGTGGTTTCTCGCGGATATTAAGGCGCGGCACGAGGGTTGTCATAGAGCCGCGGAGCTATACTCAAAGAATCTCTGGCCTCATAGTCAACGGGATTGCTGACAGGCCAGTTAAAAATCGGAGGTACCGGCCTATGAGTTGTTCCAAGAGAGCAATGATAGTGTTGGCGCTGGCGCTGGCGCTCGCAGCCAGTGCTTCGGCGCAGTGGGGCGGCAGAGGCGGCAAGGGGGGACCACAAGCCCCGACGCCCAGCCTGCAGAATGCGGTGATGAACTCGGGCGCCGAATACAAGATGACCACGAAGGGTAAGGACATGGATATTGGTTACGCGATCGTCGGCAAGGAAGACGTGAAAGGCGAACCCGGCATCTGGCTCGAAACCCGTATGCAGAGTGCGGAACTGGGCGGGGAAATGGTTACGAAAATGTTGATGGTAACCTCTGGGTCCGAGCCCGGTATGAAGCGCATGATCACGCAGGCTCCCGGAAAGCCGCCCATGGAGATGGGTGGCATGTTGATGGGGATGATGAAATCACACCAACCCCAGCAATCCACCGGCAAACCGGATATGGGTGAACTGGTCGGCACGGAAAGCGTGACGGTTCCCGCCGGCACGTTCGCCTGCCAGCACTATCGCAAGCAGGAAAAGGGCGGCCAAATGGACTATTGGATCACGACCCAGGTTGCGTCGTTCGGCTGGGTGAAGATGACCACGCCGGACCTGACCATGGTACTCACGAAGATCCTGACCAACGAAACCACCCACATCAAGGGCGAACCTCAGAAGATGCAAATGCCTGAAATGCCTCACTCCTAGGGTTCAACCTGCCTTCGTGGTTGCGGCGAGGGCCGGTGCCTCCGGCCCTCGCCGGCCTGAAGGTCGGCGCTACGTCGTATTTCAGCATCCTGCACCATGAACGCCCGCCGGCGCGCGCTGAGCGCCGCTCCGGCGCCCTCTGAGCTCCGTCCCGAGAAGCCCCCGGATCCTCACCTGCGCGCTTGCCGGCACATCCCCCCCTGTGGTATATTTATAAGCTGTCTGCATAAAATTGCATGGACAAAGTCTACCGACGTACCCAGATCCTGGACCTCCTGCGCACCGAAGAGGTCGCGACCCAGGAGGACCTGCGCCGCAAGCTGGCGCGGCGGGGCCTCCATGTGACTCAGGCCACGGTCTCGCGCGACATCGAGGATCTCGGCCTGGTGAAGACGCGCGCCGGTTACCGGCTGCCTGAGGCGGCAGAGCCCGTCGCGCCCCCCCAGCCGACTCTGCCGGTCGTGCTGAAGGAATTCCTAACCGGCGCTCGCCAGGCCGCGAACCTCGTCGTCCTCAAAACGCGTCCGGGCAACGCCCACTCCGTGGCCGTAGCCCTGGACGCAGAGCCCTGGGCGGCGGTCGTGGGGACCATCGCGGGCGACGACACGATTTTTATTGCCACCCCGAGCTCGCGCCAGGCCGCACAGGTGCGCAGGAA
>PMYF01000448.1:0-2938 GCA_003171295.1 Acidobacteriota bacterium
TGAGGGGGGGGACAGTCGGCTCCGCCGCCGAATTTTCCCCTTGTGACCCGGGCGATTCGGGCGGCGGAAGCCTCGCCCGTATACTTGTCGATTGGGCACGGCAAAGCTTGCCTTTTCTGAGGGCACATTAAACCATGAAGATTCTCACTGCTGCCGAGATGCAGCGGATTGATCGCTTCACCACGGACCGTTACGGTGTCCCCAGCCTTACCCTGATGGAGAACGCCGGACGCGGCGTGGTGGAATTCCTGGTTGCCCGGCTGGCGCCGCTCGAGTCGCACCGCATCGTGATCCTGTGCGGGAAAGGGAACAACGGCGGTGACGGCATGGTGGTGGCTCGCCTGCTGCGCGAAAGGGGTTTTGAGCCTCGCGTTCTCCTCTGCGCAGATCCCAAGAGTCTGCGGGGTGATGCGGCGGCGAATTACCAGCGGCTGGCGGCCTCAGCCCCGCCGGAAGTTGTGGAAAGCTCGGAGGCGTGGCGTTCCTGGAAGGCCAAATTGCAGGGCACTACCCTGATCGTAGATGCCTTGCTGGGGACTGGGCTCTCGAAGCCGCTGGAAGGACTTCTGCTCGAGATGGTACGAGACGTCAATGCGGAATTCCCCGCCGCGCGCGTGCTGGCGATTGATCTGCCCTCGGGGATCTCGGCGGATACAGGCGAGTTAATCGGCGAGCACATGGTTGCCGACTTCTCCGTGACTTTCACGGCGCCCAAACTTGCCCACGTGTTTCCGCCGGCTTGTGAGCGCGTGGGCGAGTGGGTGGTGAAACAGATCGGGACGCCCGAGGAAGCCTTGGGAACCGACCCCGAGCTCTCTTTGAATTATCCTTCCCGGCAGGATGTGGCTTGGATCGCGCAGCCCAGGTCTGCGGCGGGGCACAAGGGGAACTACGGCCATGTGCTGCTGCTGGCGGGTTCGATCGGCAAGACCGGCGCGGCGGCCCTGGCGGCGCGCGCCGCTTTGCGGGCGGGAGCTGGGTTGGTCACCGTGGCGACGGCCAAGAGCGCGCTGCCCATGGTGGCAGCTCTGGGTAGGGAATTCATGACCGAGGCGTTGCCAGAGACCGAAGATGGCACCCTCTCCCTGCGCGCGCTGGATTATGGGCGCTTGGATGGGCTGGTGGCAGGGAAAACAGTGCTGGCTGTGGGGCCGGGGCTCGGGGCGCATCCCGAGACAAAGGAACTGCTGCAAACTGTGGTTACCCGATACCCGCTGCCGCTCGTCCTGGACGCGGACGGATTGAATGCCTTGGCGGGCAACTTGGACGCTTTCCGCGCCCAAGCGCGGCCACCCGGCACAACCGTATTCACGCCGCATCCCGGAGAAATGTCGCGCCTGGCGGGCAAGCCGACCGCGGAGATCCAGGCCCAGCGCACCGCCGTGGCCCGCGAGTTTGCCCAGCGCTATGGGCTGACCCTGGTGCTGAAGGGATTTCGAACCCTGATTGCCGGCCCGGATGGACAGGTTTGGGTCAATCCCACGGGCAACCCCGGCATGGCCACCGGCGGGACAGGCGACGTCTTGACAGGTTTGATTGCCGGACTGTGGGCGCAGTTTCCCAACCGTCCGGTAAGTGCTGTGGCCACGGCTGCTGTATACTTACATGGGCTGGCGGGTGACTTTGCCGCAGGAGATTTGGGACAACCTTCCATGCTGGCGGGGGACCTTCTCGAAAGGGTCCCGCGAGCTTTCAAACTCCTGGCAGAAGGAAATCTGCCGTGACCGGGGGTCGGGAGAGCACAAGGCGCAAAGGTGGCGTTGCCGATTCCCGCTGTGTGGGGACGCAGCTCGCCGAGCGCGTGACGCATTCCGCCGAGGAGACCGTAGCCTTCGGACGGGAATTGGCCGTTCACCTCCGGCCCCCCTGCGTGGTGCTGCTGGAAGGCGAGCTGGGAAGCGGCAAGACGACCCTGGTGAAGGGGATCGTTGCCGGCTTAGGCGCGGCGGAGGAAGAAGACGTTACCAGCCCCTCGTTTACATTGGTGCATGAATACGGTTCGGCAGGCCAAGTCTATCATGCGGACTTGTACCGTATTGAAGGCGCGCGCGACCTTGCCACATTGGGACTGGAGGATCTGGCAGGCCAGGCCAGTACGGTTCTGGTTGAATGGGGAGAGAAGCTCGGAGATAATATCCCCATACCTTGCGTCAGAATCCGTATGGAGCATTTGGGAAGTGATGACCGTCGAGTCGGTGTCGAACGTGTGGATGCGTAACTCGTGCACCAGCGGGTGGCTGGTTCTGGGGCTCCTGGCGGCGCTCCTGTCCGCGGGGTGTGGTGGTGTGCCCAAGACCCACTACTACACTTTGCAGGTTCCCGCAGCGCCTTCCCCCGCGGATCCGAAAACGGCCTATGTCCTGGGGGTGGAGCATTTCCGTGCTCCCGAGTTGCTGCGCGACGATCGCGTGGCCTATTACGTATCGGCAAACGAGGTGAATTTCTATCAGAACCACCGTTGGGGCGCTGACCCGGCGACCATGCTCTCGGAGTTCACTGCCCAGTGGCTTGATTCCACCGGCGTCTTTGCCGTGGTGCACGTGCTCCCCTCCCGCGCGCGCGTGGACTATACGCTCGCGGGGAGGGTCCTCAGCTTTGAGGAAGTGGATTACGAACAGGGCGGCAAGGCCCGCGTCGCCTTGGAGTTGTCGCTGCTGCGCACGAGCGACCGCAAGGTGGTCTGGTCGGGCCACGAACGAGTTGAAGCACCGCTTGCAGAGCGCGGCGTAGCGGGCCTTGCCAGCGCGCTGAATGCGGCTTGCGCCCAAATCCTGCGTGCGGTGAGCCCTGGCCTCATCGCGCAGGTTGAGCAGGACTACAAGGCCAGTCAAGGGCAAACCCACTAAACGGAGAAGTTCAGACTATGAACGAAACTGCCAGCCCCACGGCGTGGGGCCTGATTGTTGGTTCGTCAAGCGGCTTTGGCGCCGCCACCTGC
>PMYF01000448.1:3056-5605 GCA_003171295.1 Acidobacteriota bacterium
CCTTATCTGGCGGACTCTCTCGATGCGGAACTGACCCAACAGCAGATGGATATGACTGTCGATGTGATGGGGAACAATCTGGTTTACTGGGTGCAGGATGTGTTCCGCAGGAATATGCTGGGTAACGGCAGCCGTATCTATGCCATGACCAGCGCGGGTGGGCACAGCGTGATTCCCAGTTACGGCGCGGTCTCCGCCGCCAAGGCTGTCATGGAATCACATATCCGCCAGCTTGCTTATGAGTTGATGCCCCACGGCATTACCGCCAACGCCATTCAGGCCGGAGTTACCGTCACACCCGGCTCCAGCAAGATTCCCGGCATCGCCAAACTAGCGGAGTTCGCACGGCTGCGCAATCCGGGCGGGCGGCTGACGACTCCCGAGGACGTGGCCAGCGCCATCGCGGCGCTGATGAGCGACAAGACGCATTGGGTGACGGGCAATGTCATTCGCGTGGATGGCGGCGAAGATATCGTGACGTAAGATCTGCGGGAGCGCGGGACGAACTGACGGCGGGAGCCGCCCTTCCGGCAGATCCCCAAAAGCGTCCCAACGTGGTGAGAAATTCAGACTAGAGAATAGCGAGCCTGTCCCGCGAACTCCGATCACAACCCAATTTTGACGAACCCGAGTGATTCCTATAGAATCAAATCTGGGGTTGTTTGCCTCCCGGATCGAGGGCCCAACCGAGCGACTGAGATGCCACTGAAGAAAGTCCTTTTAGCCAAGCCGCGGGGATTTTGTGCCGGCGTCGATCGTGCTATCGATGTGGTGAACATGGCGCTGCAGCTTTTTGGCTCCCCGGTTTATGTTCGCAAGGAAATCGTCCACAACAAGTATGTTATTCGCTCTCTCGCGGCCAAGGGTGCAGTCTTTGTTGACGAACTTGAGGAAATTCCCACCGGTGCGGTGGCGATCTTCAGCGCCCACGGCGTCTCACCAGAGGTCAGAGCCCGGGCGGCTGCGAAGAATCTCAAGGTGATTGACGCTACTTGCCCGCTGGTCACCAAGGTTCACTTGGAAGCGGTTCGTTACGCGCGGGAGGGGCGTTCCATCATTCTGGTCGGGCATGCCGGCCATGATGAAGTGATTGGAACGATGGGGGAGGTTCCGGGCAAGATCCAACTCGTGGGCAGCATCGAGGAAGCGGAGCAGATTCACATCCCTGACCCCGAGCGCGTTGCCGTCACGACGCAGACCACCTTGGGTGTGGACGATGCCAATGTGATCATCGAAGTCCTGCGGCGGCGTTTCCCGAAGTTGATGGCTCCGCCCAGCGATGACATCTGCTATGCCACCGAGAACCGGCAGAGGGCGGTCAAGCTCATGGCCGAGGAAGCGGACCTTGTTCTGGTGCTGGGTTCGGACAACAGTTCCAATTCCCGCCGCTTGCGCGAAGTTGCCGAAGGCGCCGGCGCCAAGGCCTTCCTGATCGATGATGCCTCTGAGATCAATCCTGCTTGGTTGGAGGGAGTCGAATGCGTGGCCATCACCGCGGGCGCATCGGCGCCGGAATACCTTGTCCAACAGGTGGTGGCCTATTTCCGATCCTTGGGGGTCGAGCAAGTGGATGAGGTCGCGGCGGTTGAAGAAAAGGTAACCTTTCTCCTTCCTCCCGAACTTACCCGCGAGATGACCAAGCGCGGCCTGAGCAGTTAGGCGGAAGAAGCCTCCAGTTGTTTCCGGTTACTCCCCTTTGAGTCGATACCACCACCGCAGCCGTATGATCCGCGGCTCGCCTCGGTTCGTAGCGCGAGTGCAACGGGCTATTTGATTTTGACCAACACGACGCCGAACTTCGGAACCTCCGCGGTGAAGCTGCCTGGGAAGGCGCCCAAGTCCTTTCTGGCCCAGAGATCCCGCACCATGGCGGTCACGCCCACTCCCACATCTTTCCAGTACGCGGTGACAGGCATTGCCGCCTCGCCCCGGTTGAAAAGGCCGACCGCCTTGGCTCCTCCGGCAAGGGGTTTCACCCACACTTCCAGCGGGCCTTCTTCCGAGACCCGGAATCCCTGAAGACCGGCAGGGTCTTGATCCACCGCGATGACTTCGGGGTTGGTCAGGATTGCCAGCACTTCGGGTGATATTTTCGTGAGGTCAGGACTGGCGATGAGGGGGGCTGCGAGCAAGCACCACAAGCTCATCTGGGTGCGATTCTCGTCATCCTGAATCTTCCCCAGGCCGACCAGCAGCATATCCGGGTCGTTCCAATGGCCGGGCCCGGCGAAGCGCTCCAGGCCGTTTTGCTGGAAGCCCACCAGGGAAATCCGGTCGTAGTTATAATCGAGGTCGCCAGTCGTCCGCCACATGTTCCCGCCCACGGACGGCGCCCAGGTCCAAACCCGCTCCAGGCCGTACTGACAAAGGCTATAGAGAATCGGCCGTCCCGTCTGCCGCAACGCCTCGTGCATTTTCCTGTAGGCGCCCTGCATCTCGCTTGGCGTGTATACCTTTTCCCCACTGCACCAGTCATACTTCAGGAGATCGACTCCCCACGCCGCGTAAGCCTGGGCGTCCTGCTCTTCATGACCATAACTGCCCTCATA
>PMYF01000174.1 GCA_003171295.1 Acidobacteriota bacterium
CCGGCGACCTTATGCCATCATACATGCCGTCGTTCGGCATGTGTGCGGTCTGATGGGCGCAAAGCCAAATGTCGGCACACGGTTCTTACCGGGACGTTAGCTGCCGCTATCCAGCGCCAGCGCGAGCGCATCCGCCGCGCACACACTCACCCGAACGCCATCAAGCCCGCTCGACCAGGTTCGGTTCTCAGCGCTTTACGCCCCCGCGCCGCGACGGTTTAGGGTCGCCTCGAACGTTGAGCGCGGGCGGTGCGGGCGGAACCGGATGTTAACCTTGACACACTCTCGGCCACTTCGGCCAAAGAATGGAGCGCTTTGTTGACCGCGGTGGAGTTGGGGAACACCGCTGCCACCTCAGGATCAAGCACAACGACGTTTGAGCTTGCCCTGATCCGCTCATAGTATTTTCCGCGCTCCAGCTTCTTAAAGTCAGAGGGCTTGTACTCCGCGCGGAGCTCATCGGATGTGGACTTAACCTTCTTCATAAATGTGCCTTTCAGACTGGGTCGCAATACGAGCACTGATGATGCGGATTGCCTCAACACGCTCCGTGTGGGATACAACCAGAAGCCGCCCGGCCGGCGACACGCCAAAGGTAATTCGTCTTTCCTCACCTTCCGAATGCTCGGGGTCGGCGCCTGTCACTGCCAGCGGATCATAGAAAACACTCGAAGCTTCCTCAAACGAGACGCCATGCTTGCGCAGATTCCTCGCAGGCTTGGCCGGGTCCCATTCAAAGTGCATACCCTGATTCTAAGCTTGCATTACCCGAAGCTCCAACTATTGTTTCTGCTGACCTCCAAGAAACCCGCGGGTGGCCCATACATGCCGTCGTTCAGCATGTGTGCGGCTTTATGAACGCCAAAACAAAGCACGCGTAGCGCGGACCTCCGTGGTCTGAGGTCCGCGGCTTTTCGAGCCGGCCAGCGCTCGCTGGACCGGTTCACTATGGCCTCCGCATCATCGCTGCGCGAAGTGGTCGTAGCCGTGGGGTTTCAGGGGGCGGGTCCTGCCATCGGGGGTGAGGAGGTGAAGGCGCCGGGGGGCTTGGATTTCTCCGATGCAGTGCAGGGGGATTTTGCCGAAGCGGGGAGGAACCTGCGGGCGCTTGGCGGGTGGGACGGTGAAGAGCAACTGGTAGTCTTCGCCGCCATCCAGCGCCAGCGCGAGCGCATCCGCCGCGTCGGGAAGGGGAGGAGCCGGAATCCGGTCGGCGAGTAAGCACGCGCCTACGCCGCTCGCATCGCAGAGCCGCTTCAAGTCGATAGAAAGACCGTCGCTTAGATCCATCAGGGCCGAAGCCAAAGCATGCTCGGACAGGAATTGACCGAGAGCACATTGGGGCTGGGGAAAAAGATGGGCTCGGATTGCGGCCGCCGCCGTGTGTTTCCGCCGGCCGGAGGGGGACTGCAATAACCGCAGGCCCAAGGCGGCGAGGCCAAGACGCCCGCTGACGAAGATCTGATCTCCCGGCCGGGCGCCGGAACGACGCAAAGCCTTCCCGCGAGAGATTTCACCCGCCACGATGGCGTCAATCGCAGTGGGGCCTCGGGCGACAGCCGTGTCACCACCAATGACCGCCACGCCGAACCGCCTGGCAAGAGCCAGCAGACCTTGGAAGAAGCCCTCGATCCAGGCCCGGCTCGTGTGCTTGGACAGGGCCAGAGAAATCAGAGCATACCGTGGCGTTCCCCCCATCGCCGCAATGTCGCTCAAGGAGCGAGCCAGCGCCCTGTGTCCAACCGCCTGCGGCGGGTGAAGGCGGAGTGTGAAGTGAACGTCCTCAATCGACATGTCGGTGGTCAGAATCAGTTCCTGCCCGGGGGCGACTTCCACGAGCGCAGCATCATCGCCAATGCCCAAGCGGACACCCGGCGTTCGCCTCGCGGTCCGGCGCTCGACCCAGGTTATGAACTCACTTTCGGTTCGGAAGGCAGGTTTGTCACGCATGTGGTACGGGAGGCCAGGTTCCGCCCAACCCTCTGCTCCTCATCTTAGCCCAAAGCTCCCCGCAATGGCGGGAGAATCGGCCGTGCTGGGGTCATTCGGAATTGGAGCCCTATCGAAACACTGGTCATTCCCGCGAAAGCGGGAATCCAGAGCGTCGGCGGCGCATTTCTAATGGCGTGCGGAATAGATTCCCGCTTTCGCGGGAATGAATACACCTGGGAGCGCCCGGGGGTCGCAAATTGCACCAGTACCGAATCGGCCGTCACCAAGATCCCCTGTTCCTGATTCTGGTTTGGCAAAACAGGGGAATCGGGTTTAGAATCGCGTCCCAGCCAAACACAGGGAGGCTCCTCATGATTTCGCGCCGAAGATTCCTACAGACCAATGCCGCAGCCCTTTCCTTGCCCACTCTTATTGCTTCGGGTCAGGCAGCTCAGGCAGCTTCCGCAGTCCGTGAGCCTGCACCTCCTCCCGGCAGGCGGGACTACTGGAACGACTGGCCTGCTTACCTCGGCGGAGCTGTTAATGATGCGGGCGCCCGGCGTCTGGCCGCGCTGGCCGCGCTCGCGACCCCCTCCCAGATCCAGGCGAGAGGTGAAATGACCCGCTCCAAAGTTTGGGAATCCATTGGCGGCCGCTTGGAAAGCTCCCCGCTGAACCCCCAGGTAGTGGGCTCCGTCGAGCGGGCGACCTATCGGATCGATAAGGTAATCTTCGAAAGCCTGCCGCAGGTCTATGTCACGGCGAACCTTTACATTCCCAAAGGCGGGAAGAGCCCCTTTCCCGCGGTCGTCGCCTCCATGGGTCACGCGCCCCTCGGCAAAGCCCACCGCAATTATCAGTATGTCTTCCAAACGCTGGCTCGCAACGGATTCGTGGTTCTGGCCTTTGACCCTTTCGGCCAGGGCGAGAGGCAGCAGTATCTCGACCCGCACACAGGGCTGTCGCGCCTTGGAGCCACCGGCGAGCACTTCCAGGCCGGCCACCCTCTTTTGCTTTTGGGAGCGACGCTGGCCCAGTACCGGGCGTGGGACGCGGTTCGAGCCATCGACTACCTGCTCACCCGCCCGGAAGTNNGAGAATCTCGCCGGGCCCCATTATGAGCCTCCCGGCGCTATCGCCGATGCGGAACAGAATCTGGTGGGCAGCCTGGCGGTGGGTCTCGACCGGGGCGATCTGCTCATGGCCTTTGCCCCTAAACCCCTCCTCCTTACCTACACACCACATGATGTCGGCACAACTTATTCACCCAACTACCAGGCGGCCACCGAGCAGCTCTACGGCGAACTGCGAAGTGCCTACCGCATCCTGGGGGCCGAGGAACGTGTCCAGATCTTTCGCTCGCCGCTTCCGCACGATTTTGATGCTCTTACTCGGCAGGCGGCTTACAACTGGTTCAATCGCTGGCTGAAGAATGACACTGCCGAGGTGCGTGAGGTCGACTTCGACGCTTCCGCGCCGGGCACACTCAACTGCACTTCGACCGGGCAGATTTTGACCTCGCTAGGCGGACGGTCTGTCTGGCAGGTCAGTACGGACAGGGCCCGTGCCCTCATTCCTCCCAGCCCTTACCGGGATAGGTCGTCTGACCCAGGGTCCGTCCGGGAGGAGATTCGAGCCAAGCTCAGGAAGCTTTTGGCGCTGCCGGAGGAACGCAGCGATCTCAAGCCCGCTACTCTCGCTTCTTTTGTTCGTAAGAACCTCTACATGGAGGATTTTGAGTATCACTCGGAATCAGCCCTCCGCATTCCGGGGTGGCTTCTCCGCCCAAACCAGAATGGTCAACGTTTCCCCACCGTCATTTGCCTCCTCGAGGGTGGCAAGGACGAGGTTGCTCACGAACTCGCCAAGACGGAGGCCCTGGTACAGAAGGGCTACGCGGTCTGTAGCATTGACACAAGAGGCCTCGGCGTTACTGCCCCGCGATGGCCTTCCGCGGGGCCGCTGTTTTATGGCGGCATGCACTTCCAGGATCAGTACGCCTGGGCCAGTTTGGCGCTTGGCAAACCGGTGGTAGGGCAAAGGGTGTGGGACGTCCTCCGCTGTGTCGATTACCTTACAACCAGGTCCGACGTCGAGGCCTCCCGCATCCACATCGCGGGGGAAGCGAGCTTGGGCCTTGCTGCCCTCATGGCCGCTGCGCTCGATGACCGGCTGCGGTCAGTTCTTCTGACGCGGACGAATGTCGATTTCCGTTCGGTGGTTGAAAGCGAGGATTATCAACTGCGCATGCCGTGGTTCGTCTATGGAATTCTGAAGGAATTTGACCTGCCCGATCTGGTCGCCTCCCTCGCCCCGCGGCGGTGCTGGCTCCTAAACTGCGCGGGCCCCAAGGGTGATGCCCTTACAGAATCGTTCTTGCTTAGCAAATTCGATAGTGCCATGAGGGTTTTCACACGGAACGCGAATCAAGGCAGTATTCGATTCTTAGTCCAGCCAGACGAAGAATGGGGCCGGATAGCCGGTGAGTGGCTGGAAGGCTGAGGGGGAGGCGCCATATTCGCTTGACAACGGATAGGATTTTCAATACCATCCAGGTCGCAGTCTTAGCGAATATGAGGGGTTAGCCTGTCCCGCACGTCCCCTCTCGCAGGTTGAGCAGACATCTTGGTTCGAAATAATCTTCTTAGAGTGACCTAACAAATGGATAAGAAGTTTTATACCTTTCTCATTTTCCCTGGTGCCCACGGCAAACTCCACAGGATCCGCCTTCCGTTTTACGGAGTGCATTTGGTTCTGGCATTGAGTGTCGTGGGAATCATGACGATTGCGGCACTGGCTAACAGCTATGCCCGGATGTTGTTGAAAGTCTCAAATTACAACAGCCTGAGAACTGAACGGGAAGCCCTGAAGACCCAGAACCGAAGCCTGGAGAACGCTGTAAGCCAGACCAATGCCAAGTTGGGCTCCCTGGAATCATTGGCGACGGAAGTTGCCCTGACCTACGGCTTCGGCCAAGCGCATCGCCTGCGCTTCCCGGAGGCGGCGCTTGCCCTGGCAACTCAGAGCAACTCCACCGTGGAGTCGAGCTATCGGGCCTCCCTTTACGCATTCAATTTAATCAGACGTAGCGCCCTGACCCCT
Source organism: Acidobacteriota bacterium (assembly GCA_003171295.1). GTDB lineage: Bacteria > Acidobacteriota > Terriglobia > UBA7540 > UBA7540 > Bog-366. Next base: position 5,035 of record PMYF01000174.1, read on the forward strand.
ACTGGCGGCTCTGTTGCCATGGGCATCTTCCCGAGCACGGAATTGGGACGCGAAACCGTACCTTCCCTTTGGCCCGTGCGGGGGCAGGTCACGGCCGGCTTTGGCCAACGGCTGGATCCTTTCAGTGGAGAGGGGGTTTTTCATTCCGGCTTGGATATCTCGGCTCCCTATGGCACCCGAGTCGATGCCTCGGCTGACGGCATCGTTCTCCAGTCCGGACCCGAATCCGGATACGGCAACGAGATTGTGGTCGACCATGGATTTGGGATGGCGACGAAGTACGGGCACCTCAGCAAGATTTTTGTCGTGGTGGGCCAGGAGGTCAAAAGAGGACAAGTTATCGGCGCCGTAGGAATGACCGGCAAGACGACGGGCCCACACCTCCACTATGAAGTGATTGTTAACGACACCCCTGTAAACCCGACGAAGTACTTGCACGAGTAACCCGCGCTCCGGATAGAACGTCTTAGAGAAAGTTGCCACCGATGCCGTCGGGGACACATCGTTTCCGGGTGGATGTGACCTTGCCAGGGGCTTCGGACCGGGAGTTCGGGTGGCGGGAAAGCCAGCGAAGGTCGGATGGCAACCCACGGACGCAGACCGTCGGTATCTGGGCAGGGAAACTGGGAGTAGGCCTTTCGAGGCAGCCGAGAAAAAAGTTTGCGGTTTCCCTTGCAATATGGCTGCCAGTTAGTATAATAGTAAGTTTGCAGCGGCTGGCGTAGCTCAGCTGGTAGAGCATCTGATTTGTAATCAGAGGGTCGGGGGTTCGAATCCCTTCGCCAGCTCCATCCAGTTTGAGCGAGAGGAGCCGCGAAGGGATTCAGCAGACAGGCGTTAGTCGGAAAATTCGGGAGCGGATTTACCAAAATCTGGAAGCATTCAGAATTGCGCGGGAAGATAGGTGTCTCCGCGCCCAACCGCTTTCTCGACCCACTTGGCTTAAATGAACTTGAATCCGGGGGCGGAGCGGAACCCTGTGCAGGCGCCTGCAGCGGGACCTTGTGAGGGAGAACCAGATCGGACAGGTGGCTGAGTGGTCAAAAGCAGCAGACTGTAAATCTGCCGACCCCTGTGGTCTACGGAGGTTCGAACCCTCCCCTGTCCACCATTGGCTGATTTTAGATTGTCGATTGAAGATTTACGATTGAGAGAAGCCTGGAGCCCG
>PMYF01000844.1:0-1516 GCA_003171295.1 Acidobacteriota bacterium
AGGCCGCCGGTACCGGCGGCCTATAGCCCCTTGGTGTCACAAAATCCAGTTTCACAGCCCCGAGCTGTGATGTAGACTCTCTCATTGAAGGTGGTACAAAATCTCGGTCAGGTCACGGGCGCGAGTAAAAGCATCGCCCATAATGACCAAGACCAGAACTGCAGTCCCCGTTGCAACGGATCATAGGCATGGAAAGGTGGCAATTAGCAGATAATCAAGGTGTGGACAACAGAAATACCGGCAACTGCCTGGAAACGAGTTATACTATGTAGAATCAATAACATAGGCACTTGCAGGTGTTTCACAAGTGCCGCTGTGATGGTGGGAGGACCAGGTCCGCACGCATCCTCTGTGACGAATGCCGGCAATAAGGGAAGCCCTTAACAAGGTACAAGGCAAGGGAGACTGCTGATGCAGCAGTTTCCATCCAGTGGTTAGAAGCTGTTCCAAGTCATCTGCTGGCCCGGCTACGCCGTGGCGAACCCAACGAGGGCCGGGACGCATGTAAAGACAGCAGATGAGCAAAGGTGGCTGATTCTCATCGTGGACAGCTTTGTGGGAGCTGGCGCAAGACCTCCGACCAAGCATGAGCTCAAACGGATCCCGCACTGTAAGAATCAACCTATACCAAACGGATACCTCGGCGAGTGATGGTGGCTATAGCGATGGTTAGCTGTAGCTCTGCCCAGCCGTTTCCTGGTTCGTGATAACTGCAACAGCATGATTCAACAGGGGTTGGAATCGATAAGGATCAAGCCTATGAAGATTCTATTGATGATTGGGGATGAGAAACCGGTATCAACGGTCTAAGGAGGGGTGTGATGAATGACTACGTCACGTGGTTCGATGGCGCCTGCGAACCCTTCAACCCTGGTGGGATGGCCACATCTGGCGCAATAGTCAAAGATAAAGAGGGCACCATCATGGTAAAACAAGACGCAAAGGTTGAGGTTTATGGTCCTGCCCAGCCATTGGACTCCCACCAGCTTCAGAATTCTGTTCTTTTGGCAGTTTCTCTGGCGTATTTTATGAACACATCACCTCACTTTCTGTTGGGGAGCGAAACGGCGATGAAAGCATTGTTCTTAGAAGGCATTCACGAAGATGCAGTAGCAAACTTCTCCCGCGCTGGCTATGAAGTCAGGACCCTGCCAGGAAGCCCGGAGGTGGCTTTACTGGTTCAGGAAATCCGAGATGTTAGCGTGCTCGGTATCCGGTCCAAGACAACAATCACCAGGTCTGTTCTTGAATCTGCTTCTGAACTGCTTGTGGTCGGTGCGTACTGTATCGGAGTCGAGCAAATTGACTGCGCCAGTTGCACCGAACAGGGTATCGCAGTGTTCAACGATCCCCACAGCAATACCCGTTCCGTGGCAGAGCTCGCCTTGGGAGAAATCATCATGTTGGTGCGTCGGGTCTTTCACAGCAGCCTCGCTCTTCACCGCGGCGGTTGGCACAAGAGCGCGAAAGGTTGCCATGAAGTTCGCGGCTTGACACTCGGCATCGTGGGCTACGG
>PMYF01000844.1:1527-8913 GCA_003171295.1 Acidobacteriota bacterium
CAGCGGATGTGGTTTCCCTTCACGTTGACGGCAAACCCCAAAACAGGAATTTCTTCGGCGAAGAAGAGTTCCGGGTGATGAAAAGGGGATCGTTCTTCCTCAACTTGAGTCGAGGTTTCGTGGTTAACCATGAAGCCCTCGCAGACAACCTGAAGAGCGGTAAGCTGAGCGGGGCGGCTATAGATGTCTTCCCCGAAGAGCCGGGCAGCGGGGGACTTTTTTCCAACTCACTCCAGAACCTTTCCAACGTCATTCTGACGCCGCACATCGGAGGGAGTACCGAAGAAGCTCAGCAAAGCATTGGACAATTCGTTTCGGCGCAGGTGTGCCGCTACTTACAAACCGGCAACAGCAGGCTCAGCGTGAATCTGCCACACTGCCAACTCGAGAGCGCCCCCCAGAATCACAGGCTGGTACACATTCATAGGAACATTCCCGGAATGTTACTCGCCCTAAACCGGGTGTTCGCGGAACGAGGCATCAACGTGGAACGACAAGTTTATGACACCAAGGGAACTGTCGGGTATGCCATCCTGGACATCAATCATGAGTGGGACGACGGTCTCATTGCCGCGTTGCAAGCAATACCTAGCACCATCAGATTCAGGGTCCTTTACTAGCCGGGTTGAACTCCGAAGCGACCCTTTGATTGTGCTTGTGCACGAAAGCAAGCGCCAGCCGTGCGGGTGCGCATATAAGGGCTAGGCAAGATCCTACCGTTTGTTGAGATCCCTCTCGTAGCGAATGCGCATCCACTCCAGGTCAACCCTGGGATCAGCTTTCTCTGCACTTTGGAGGGCTTCAGCCTTGTCAGCGGCTGCGCCTTGCCAGACGATCCATTCGTGGGTGCCCGGGCGGTCTTGAGCAGCCGGGCCGGAAACGGCTTCGATATTACCGCTGACAAGTGCAATGACTTTCCAGGTGGCCATGTGGTTGACAATGTTCCTTGCGATGTATTTTAACAGAGTCGGGAATGGGAATCAGGCTGACCAACTTGTAACCTTCAGGTGCTCCCATCAAGCGGCAGATTTCCGCAGCATAGGGCTTCTTATCCCCGGCGACCCAGCAAGATCCCAAGCCGTGGGCGCGGGCAGCCAGGAGGATATTCTCTGTGGCGGCACTGCCGTCTTCGAGGTAATACTTCGTGTCCCTGCACAGGACGAGCACGCAGACCAGGGCGTCCGCAATGAACTTCCCATAGTCGGTGGTCATGGCAATTCTGCGCAGCATCCCGGGATCGGTCACTACGACGAATTCCCAAGGCTGAATGTTGATTGCCGTGGCTGCCAGACGCCCGCAATCAACGATGTCCTCGATGATCCTTATGGGTACCGGTTCGCCCTTGTAGGTGCGGACAGAGCGTCGTGTTTTCAACACCTCAATCGCGTCCATGGCTGCATGGCCTCCAAATCCGACATGCTGCCAGGCGATCCAGTCGCGGGTTCGCCACCAGCGCATTTACGATGTGAACAACAGTGTACCGCCCGAGTCTAGATTGGCCGAGCAGAGAATCTTGGAACCGTTGTTGGCAGCAGATGACGACCGCTATGGCGCTGTGCGTCATCACATCTAAGACCCTCTCACTGGTCAGCAGCAGTCTCAACCTGTCTTACCCGATCGCGGAGCTTCCTCTCATTCTCCTCGGCCAACTTCCATGTTCTCTCCTCCCGTCACCAGAGAGCAGATGGGAGCTGGCGAAAACACAACTTGTGCGCGGAGGCTTAGCCCCTTCATTATAAGGTGCAGCGTGGTTGGAGTTTCTGATGGACGAGTTCGCCCTCAGCGGCCGCTGCCAATCGGCTCCCAGGTGGTCCCCGAGTGAGGAGAGAAGGCGGCACTGATCATGGTTACCAGCCTGCCGTGTTCACAAGGGACGCAGGCGGTCCCGAACATGTGGATGTTCTAATCGGAAATCGTCATGCTCTAACTTTACTTGCTGAGGCTCCGGCATGACCATGTATCCCCGAGCATAAAGCGACGAAACCAATTCCGGGCGCGCCTGAACGGCGAAAAATAAGACACGCGCCGAAGGCCGAAACAAGAACCTTGGGCAGCAGGCGATATGACTGTTGAGTTTTCATGGGCGCCTCAACAAGCTTTTTGAGAACGATAAGAGGATGCGATGGAATACGCAACGAGAATCATCTGCCCGAGTCAGTCAGCCCAATCACATAACGATTCGACGTAAGCCGCCGAGCCATCGCGGAGCCAGCCGTCGAGCTGGACCGCCTCCTTGAGCTGTTGTCCCCGCAACCGCCGGACGGCTACAAAGCGGCAGGACAATTCCGGCAGGCCCGTCATGTCGCCCCAGAGCTTTTCAAACTGTGCTACGGGTAAGACATCTTCCTGCCCTTTCCCCCAGCGCTTTTTGACGTCCTTCAGCGTAATGTAGGTGGGCATGCGGGCGGCCAGGCTGCGAACTGCGCTGTTCAAGAGATCGGAGTTAGTGAGGTCGCTGCGGGTCAGCCCATATATGGTGAGGAGTTGGTCGACGTCGATCCAATAGGTCGCGCTGTTGTACCAGGAAAGGTGCGATTCGATCTCTTCACTCGGCAGAGCGAGACCTTCGATCAGGCGTACGCGGCCATCGATGCGGCCCAACCCGCCGCCGCGATCCTCAACTTGCCGGGCGATCACCTCAGTGGTGAGCGCCGCACCCTGCTCGATGTGGTAGCCAAGCAGCCCCGCGTCCACGTCGGCTCCCGTGGTATCGATGTTGTGAACCATCAGGTATTTCAAGCGTGGCCTTTCCTCAAACAGGCGAACCAGTGTGCCGTTGCGGATCAGGTTCGGCACTTCATACCAGTGTCCGACCGGGTGCAGGCACTGCATAGGCACGTTATCGGTATAGCTCCTGCCTTCGCCCATCTGTCGTACCCAGGCGATCAGCGTGGCGCGCAGGCTGTCGCGAACCTTCTGGGCCTGCTCGTCAAGCATCTGCTGCGGCAATTCTTCCCAAGCAAATCGCAAGTCCCGTTCCATCGGGATCAGGCGCAGGCCGATGGAGCGGCCGGGCGATAGCAGTAAGGGGCCGGGGTAGCCATGGTTGCCCGCCACGCGGAGCTGCGCCTCGATCGCATCGTGCGTCAGGTAGCTGGTAGTGATGACATGCGGCAGGGCGGCGCCGCAGAGGCGGCCTGTCCGGCGGCTCTTGGCCAGGTGCACATCGATGAAGCTGCGGTGCTTGCCCCCCAACTTGCAGAAAGGATTAAGTGCCTTGACGACGCCCGCCCCTTTCGTCCAACGACTGCCCGCGCCTCCGGCGAACGAAACCACGGCCACCATGCCCGCTGCCAGCGCGTCCATGCCGGTTTCATGGTAGGACGGGGCCATACCTTGGGTAGCATCAAAGAGATCGTCAGGGCCGACATCTCTAATCCGGCTGCTGATGGGCAGCCGATTCTGCGCGAGTCCCACCCGCCCGCTGCGCAAGTCCGCCTGGATCTGTTCATGCTCCACTCGGTCGAACCCGTGGGCTTCAAGGAGAGCTTCGAGGCTTTGCGAGCGGTCGGCTCCTTGCGGGCTCTGGGGAATGAGGTGCTCGAAGACGTATTGCACCATGCCCAGGAATTCCGGCACGTTGTGGCACGCGGCCGTGAAGCGCTCAAGCTCCGCACGGCGCAGGGGTGAAAGCAGGCGGGTCTCCATGCGAATGAGCGTGGGCACTGCATGCTGGTAGTAGCCTGCCGGCATAAGCGCGGCATCGCCGCGCAGAAGCACGGCCTCGGTTCCGCGTTCGTTGACAGCGAAATCGTAGACCACGGGTTCCATGGCAAAAGGTACGGCCTGCTCCATCTGCCGCTTGGTATCGCTCATAATGGCCTGCAGCCGGTCTTGTGCTATCGCCTTGCGACGCGGGTCGAACAGGAAGCCCATGCCCCCGCCTGACATTCCACCGAGCATCCAAAAACCCCAGAAGCTGTCGCCCATTTCCGCACGCACACGGCGGATGAGCGTTTCGGTGTAAAGATTGCCGGCCCACGGAATAATGGTTTGAATGGGGCCATCGAAGTTGCGCTGCGTGCAGGCACCCAGGGCGCGGATGTCGCCCTTCTTCAGGTGTTCAATGAGGTCATCGAGGATGTGCGTGGCTTCGCCCCGGCTGAGCCATTCCCTTTCCGACCGGAGCAGATATTTCTCCGTCACCATCTCCAGAATCGGACCCACATCCTGCGCCATGCCGCCATGGACGAGCACGAGGCTTTGCTGGAGTTGACTGCGGGTTTCCGGCAACACGTCCTGGCGGCTGAAGATCTGATGGTCCGGCAGCAGACGGCCGCGGCTGACTCCGAATTCTGGATCGCCTTCCCGGGCCGCGACCCCATGGATTAGCTTGATTCCCGGCCACACTCCGCCGGAATCCTGCCAGCCGCCTCCCGAGCCCCCCAACCATTCACCCAGGATGGCGCGAGCGGCCACCAGGCGGCGGTCGCCCTCTTCAAGATCGCCGGTGAGCGCGTGAATCTGGTTCGTGGCGCGCATGCAAAGGGAAATCAGGCAGGCCAGCAGGCTGGTCGACACAGCCAGGCGCGAGCCTCGGGGGATATCGTTCACCTTGCTGACGATTTCGATGCCGTGGCCGGGCCTGCCCGTCAGATGAAGCAGCACGTCAGCGAGGGGCTGAGTGGCGCCCTCCATCCCCGGTGGCACGATGCCGGAGGCAATCACCGCGGCCTTGAGCAGTCCCAAGTAGTCGCGCGCGAAATCGAAAAGTTCTGCAATCGAGTCGATTTCCGCGCTGCTCTTGAGATCCACACTCACTAGCCGGAGCACCGGCTGATCGATGACGCGGAGCCAGGCTTCCACGGGCGACCGGGGGACGCCGGATCCACGCACGCTCAGGTCAATCGAAATGTTGAGTACGCGGGCGCCTTCCGGGAAGTCCATCCCGAGAAAAAAGATGTCGCTCCATCCGCTGTGGCTCAAATCCATGCGGACCGGCGTGGCCTCGCGCAGGATGGGGAAGAGCTGATCAGGGCTCTCACGCGCCAGAAGTTCGGGGCGAATCCGCAGCGGGGCATCCTCAGGGTGGGCGGCGCGGAACATCCACTGGTTGCCGCGAACCGAGCGCACGCTGCGCCGCACTTGGTCGGCGAGAGTCTGAAACCCCAGTGCGCGGTAGCCCGCGGCCAAGGCGCTGGAAATGGCCGCGCTAGGACCGTCAGCAGCTTGTACCGCGAGGAAGATATCAATGGCTTCTTCAAAGCGGCGCTTCAGGAGGCTGGTGTAACCTGCGAAAGGGATCAGGGAGCGTGCGCCGGCGCACGCTCGGGTGGAAATGTGAAATCGATGTATAGCATAGAGGAAGAACAGGGCGCGTACGCGTTCGTAGAGATTGTCGCTGCTCCGACGGAAACGGTCGAGCGCCTCGCATTCACCGAGCAGGTCTTCGAGTGTTGCCGCGCGCGAAAGCGCATCGAGTGAACGATTACGTGTATCCGGATCGCGCGCGGTAATGACGCTGGTAAAGAAGCTCACCGCTCGCTCCCGGGAGAGGGAGTGGCCATCTCGCGCTCCGCGAGCAGTTCGAGCAGGTACGAGAGCACCTCGTCGCGGTCCCGACCGCTCAGCGCCAGGGCCAGTTGCGCGGTGAGCAAGCCGTAGCGGGCGCCAAGATCATACCGCCGGCCGGTGTCTTCAAGCGCCAGGTACTGTTCCTGCCGGGCGAGTTCGGCGAGAGCTGCCGAGAGCGTGATGGAGCCGCTCGACGCACTCGTCAGCATGCGCCCCAGCAGGTCCATCACGGTGGGTGTCAAAACGTGGGTGCCGAAGAAACACAGGTAATAGCCGGCCCGGATTCCCGGAATCATAAGGCGCTGTTCGGCTTCCGTCGGGGTCGGTTTTTCGATCACTGTCTCCACGCGATAAACGCCGGGTCGCCCGGGCATGCGGCGTCCCGCCACGGCGCCAAACCGGGGCAGCAAGCTTTCCCGCGTGGGCTGGACCCCGGATGCGGAGCACGACTCGCTCTCGGCAAGCTCCACCAGGCGTTGCACGCCGGGCTTCGCGGCGCTAACATACAGGTGGTCTCCGACCATATGCAAGAAGGGCTCATTGCCGACGAAGTCTCGCGCGCAGTAGAGGGCGTGGCCGTAACCGCGCGGCCGCTCTTGAGGGATGAACCGCACAGTGCCGGTGTGATTGCCGGCGGCCTGTGCGTAGCGTGTCTCGTCACCGGGCCAGACAATGACACAAATCTCCCCAATATTCGCAGTGAGGGCCTGCTCGATCAGGATGCCTAGAACCGATTTCTCTGCTCCGTCGTGGATGAGAGTCTGCAAGGGAAGCGCCCGTTGATTCGCCCCCCCTGCGGTAATGACTGCCTTTCTGATCCGCACGTTCGATGCTCCTCTTCGGTGGTTGTGCCGGGCACTCAGGATTTTATGCGACCCGTGGCCCATTCGCCATTTGCATTACGTGGTGTAATCCCCATGTTCTATGCGGTCCGGGTATTTCTCGCGGGACAGTTGGCACCTGTCCCGCGCCAAAACTCACGCGGCTGCAATTTCAATAGGTTAGGCGTGCAGTGCTAACATTGTTAAGAAGCGTCGTGTAACCCAAGATCGAGGCAGTTTAGGAACCCGATCTGGTTTTGGCGAAGGACAGGGTGTGCTCCGCAATAATTCCGACCAGTAAAGATCGTGCGCTACACTGAGTGGCTCTCCAGAAAGTGGACGCGTAAGGTCTTTGGATTCAATAAATTCATTTCACGCGTGCCGCGTCCAGTTTCTGACATCACGGATAGCCACCTTCGGCTATCCATGCTCTTAACGATGTTAAGAGCTCACTCCCAGGTTTCTGAAACCGCGTGCGATGCAATTTTGGCGAGGGACAACCTCACAGAGTTGTGATGCTTGACCCTCGCGACCCATCCCCGCTCCTGAGGGCGTAGAGAACCAACTCGACACGGTTTGATATGCCAAGCTTCCGATAGATCCGATACAAGTGGTTTTTGACCGTGTGCAGGCTCACGACGAGCTTCGAGGAGATCTCGTGGTTGGGCAGGCCTTCGGCGACCATGTGCGCGATTTGGTCCTCCCGTGGGGTAAGCAAAGGGATGCCTTTAGCGCTGACTATGCGCGCCGGTTCCCTCTCCGCCAGGGTTTTGAAAATCCACTGGAGCTGACTGCTGTCAGCCCAGATCTGCCCGGCGTGTATACACCGAATACATTTACACAATGCCTCGAACGGGTCGGTCTGACAAACGACACCCTTGGCACCTGCGGAGAAGGCGTCGAACACCTGCTTCGCGCCAGAGAAATCCAGTAGCACGATGGGACGCGTAGTTGCGCCAGAAACGCACAGCTCTCGGACAACCTTACGACCCCCGTCGGGATCGCCTTGCAGGATTGAGCTAATCACAGCTATGTCGGGGTGATGCTCAGA
>PMYF01000656.1:0-1424 GCA_003171295.1 Acidobacteriota bacterium
TCATTTTTAACATCTCTATGGGTAAGCACCCCGTTTCGGACCTTGATCAGCGTTTTGGTGAGCCGCCACAATGGGCGCAGGCTGGAATCTTCGATTATTTGCATGAACATAGCATTTTCGCCATTCGAAGCCATCAGGCTGGTGCGATTCTCGGGTAACCAATGACCAGCACGCGCCTCTGGCCGAGCCCCGATAACGCGTTCTTTCCAAATTGACCATCGGGGCCGAGCCCTGTTCGGCCCCACTACTCACCCTTATAGACTAACTCCAGGCACCGGAGGTGTGTCAATAGGGGTTAATACGATTGTGACTACCCATAGGCAAAATCGTAACGGAGGGGCGTCTAATTATCCGAAATCTTTCCTGCGCGCCAGCCCGCAACGCGGGCTCGAGGATTTCCCAGTAGGGGCGGTACATCCCGAACCGCCCCTACTCGATCCCGCGCTACGCTTGCTAGCGCGACACCACAGCCAACTCGACCACCCCCTGGCCGCCTCCTGAAGCAGGAGGGGAATATGCAAGCGCGGGAGTCCCGCGCTACTCGCTGTAGTGTGCAGCCTCATTTCATGCTTGACGCAGATAATAACCGCATACACAATACCCGCTGAGGCCAGCGCCCGCTGGCTGAGGTGAAAGACCGCGGACCTATACAACGGGTCGGCGTAATCCATACTAAATCGGAAGGCAGTAGGCAGAATGCTGAACGCGTTCCTGCGCCAAGTTTCGCGCCTGACGAGCCTGCTCATGAGGATGAAACGCCACGAGCGTTGGACGGGATCGATGTCTATTTCGATAATGTGGGAGGCGAAGCGCTGGAAGCGGCGCTCTCGGCTTACCTAACAGGTGGGAAGACGGCGCATCGGTACGCACCTTCCGTCGTTGCGCTGTTACGCCCGTTTCACCTATAATGCTCGAACGTTCTGAAGAGGCAGGATCTGCGCTATGCCCCCGTCCATCGTCCAAAAGCTTGAAGCAGAAATCCTCACGCTGGAGCACGAACTCAACCACGAGCTTCCCAAGGAACTGAAGCGAGCTCGGGCAATGGGCGACCTGAGCGAAAATGCCGAATACATCATGGCAAAACAGCGTCAGGAGATTGTTAACGCACGCCTGGCGCAGCTCAAGAAGCGTCTGGGGGACCTTGCCATGGTCAACCTGAGCAATATTCCCAAGGACCGCATCGCCTTTGGCTCCAAAGTACTTCTTTATGACGTTGACCGCGACGTGGAAATCGAATACCGGTTGGTGACCAGCGAGGAGGCCGATGTCAGCAAGGGGTTGATCTCAACGACCTCCCCTATTGGCCGTGGCCTGATGGGTAAGAAAGCGGGTGACTCGGTCAAGGTGGCTACACCCAAGGGCTCTCGCGAGTTCGAAATCCGCACCGTTCAGACTATCTACGAGCAGGTTTAGGACTTCCCGGC
>PMYF01000656.1:1542-9990 GCA_003171295.1 Acidobacteriota bacterium
TTCGGCGGGTTCTACGACTCGGTCATGGACCGCTACTCCGACCTTAGTCTTCTGATCGGACTGTTGATCTACTACGGTCGCATCAATCGCTACTTTTATGTCACGCTGGTCGCCGTCGGCATGATCGGATCCGTCATGGTCAGTTATACCCGCTCCCGCGCCGAGAACCTCATCCCCACCTGCAAAGTGGGTTTCATGGAACGCCCGGAGCGCGTGGTGCTGATCATCATCGGGGCGCTCTTCGATCGCATGGCCCCTGTGCTCTGGCTGATCGCGGTGCTCTCGAACATCACGGTCATCCACCGCATCCTTTTCACGCGCCAGGAAGCTCGCAAACTGGCCGCTTCACAGTCCACACCTTAGTTGATTACTCCCCATGGCGCTTGCGCTGAACGTCGTAAGGGATTTGCGGTTGTCACTGAGAACGTGGTTCTTTATCGCCTGGGTTGTGCTCTTTCCCGCTGTGGGGTTGGCGCAAGCGCCTTCGGGAACCGTCAGGGTCAATCCCCGAGATGGCATGAATTATGTGTGGATACCGGCCGGGACGTTCATGATGGGCTGCTCGCCGGAAGACAGCGAATGCATGGGCCAGGAAAAGCCGGCGCACCAGGTGACGATCAGCAAAGGCTTCTGGATTGGGCAAACCGAGGTGACGGTGAAAGCCTTCCGGGGATATGTCGAGTTGAGCGGAGCCCCGTTGCCCACAGGTCAGAAGAGCAATCAGCATCCGGTAGTTTATGTGGACTGGGCGAGCGCGGCGGGATACTGCCGGTGGGCGGGGGGCCGACTGCCCACCGAGGCGGAATGGGAATACGCCGCGCGCGGCGGCAGCGCCGCAGCCCGTTACGCGCCGGTCGAGGAGATTGCCTGGAACTCCGGGAACAGCGGCGGCCAATGGCACCGGGTGGGCCAGAGACGCGCCAACGGTTTCGGCTTATTTGACATGCTCGGAAACGTTTGGCAATGGGTTGATGATCGGTATGATGCCAACTACTATCGTAACAGTCCGGCCGTCGACCCTCCGGGACCGGCGAGTGGCCCGATGCGAGTGCTGCGCGGCGGCTCCTGGGGCTGCGCCCTCTCCTGCGTGCGGGCCTCCTCCCGCGGCGGGCGCGAACCCGGCACCCGCTACAGCGGCATCGGATTTCGGTGCGCGGCGGAGGTGGTGGCCCCCTGACGTTCTCGCTCTTTTCTGAGGGGGAGTGCAGCATGCCCCGCGGAGGGGGGTGCCGGGGTACGCCGACGTGATGCTCGCAGGCGTTATTCAACTCATCTCGGCGGTCGTGATCTCGGCTGGGATCGCTTTGGCGCCGGGCTGGCGACGTCGCGAGACCAGCCAAAAGCCCGCGCGTAGGGCGAAAAGCAACCCCACCAGCGCGCCGTAAAACAGCGGCTTGCGGACGTCCGACTTCACCAGCCAATAGTAGTGCACGACGCCGGCAATGGCGGTCACATAGATCAGCCGGTGCAGCATCCGCCAGCGCTTGCCACCCAAGCGGCGGATCCAGCCCACCGTGGAGGTCAACGCCAGGGGAAGCATCAGCACGAATCCCGTGAAGCCCACCGTGATGAACGGCCGCTTGCGCACATCGTGGAGCATGTCTGCCCAGTCAAAGAATTTGTCGATGCCGATCCACATACTGAAGTGCAGGAATCCGTAGAAAAACGCAAACAGCCCGAGCATACGCCGGAAGCGAATCAGCTCCGGAAGCCGGAGGAGCTTGCGCGCCGGGTTCACCGCCAGCGTGATCACGATGAAGATCAGGGTCCAGTCCCCCGTCTGGTGGGTGATGTACTCGATGGGATTGGCGGTAAGATGGTGGTGAAACGCCCGCCAGGCCAGCGCACCCAGCGGGCCCAGGCACAACACAAATACCGGTAGCTTGATCCCCTTGCTGCCCAGAAGTTTTTTCAAGCGCGCACTCCGAGGGGAAGCTTGCTGAAGAATTCGTGGGGGCTGTCATCTCTCGGGGAGCGCCGCGGCCGAAGAATCTCGAGCTCGCATCTCGCCCCCAAGCAACTGCGTGCCTTCGCCCGCACGGCGGCCTCCGGGTGGCAGGAGGGCACCTCCGGTTGACGTCCTTCGCACGCCCTTCAGCAAACCGCTAGAAGTTCTTCCGCAGATCCATGCCCGAGTAAAGCGACGCGACCTGGTCATAACCGTTGAACATCAGAGTGGAGCGCCGGGAAAATTCACCCAAGCGGCGCTCCTTGGCTTGGCTCCAGCGGGGGTGGTCAACGGCCGGGTTGACGTTGGAATAGAACCCGAACTCACTGGAATTGGCCATGTTCCAGGTGGTGGGCGGCTGCTTGTCCACCAGCTTGATCTTCACCAGCGACTTGATACTCTTGAACCCATACTTCCACGGCAGCACCATGCGCACCGGGGCGCCATCCTGGTTGGGCAACGTTTGCCCGTACATGCCGAAGCAGAGCAGCGCCAGCGGGTGCATGGCCTCGTCCAGCCGCAAGCCTTCCACGTAAGGGAAGGGAATGCCCCCGTAACGCGCCTCGGGCATTTGCCCCCGGTCGTAGAAACTCTCAAACGCCACGAACTTGGCTTTCGCTTGGGGCGCCACCTCCTTCAGCAGCACGCTCAAGGAGAAGCCGACCCACGGCACCACGATCGACCAAGCCTCGACGCACCGGTGCCGGTAGATGCGTTCCTCCAGCGGAGCCAGTTGCATGAGATCCTCAACCGAAAAAGTGCGTGGCTTGTCCACCAGCCCGCCCACTTTTACGCTCCAGGGAGAAGTTCGAAAGTTCTTCGCTTTCTCGGCGGGATCTTCCTTCCCCACCCCAAACTCGTAAAAGTTGTTGTAGTGGGTGACGTTGTCGTAGGGCGTCACTGCCTCGCTGGTGCTGAACGCGCTCTTCTGCGCCACATTCAGCTTGCTTCCGGCCACGACTTTCTGCATGGGCCACGCCAACTCCTTCAGGGTTCGTCCCGCCAGCGCCCCCGCCGTCACTCCCAGCGCGCCCGCGAGGAATTTTCGCCGGTTCACATAGAGCCACTTTGGAGTAATCTCCGACCCACGAATCTCGGCCGCCTTTTTGATCAGCATGGTTCACCTCTGCTGCCCCGGGGCACCGTCGACTGCTCTACCTGGCCCGAAATGGCGCCCGCCCGGCCGCTCTTCACTTTTGGATTCGCCGCTGCCCTAACATTCTATTTGACGCTCAAGGTATTCTCAAAGATGTATTTGGGTAGCACTCTTACGCCCGCGGAAACGGAGCAGCCGGTCCTAGAAGTGCCTACGTCATGTTGGGTTGCGGCCACCGGCGGCGTTGCGCTACGATCTCGTACCCCTAGGGAGGCGTCACCTGGCATCGGGACGCGCCCCGGACATGACGCAACAGGAGGTGGAGACCTTGGAACCGACGCAGAAGTTCCCAGCGATTTCGGGGCTGAACCGGAGAGGCTTCTTAACGGCCGGGATGCTCGCCGGATCTGTGGCTGTGGCTGCCCCGCTGGCTTCATCGCCTGCGGGAGCCGCACGGCGTGCCGAGGCTTGGACTCCTGCGACCCTCCCCGGGCCCGCCGTCGAGCCCTTCGAGCTCGATGAAATCACCCTGGGCGCGCTCGAAGAGGGCCTGAAGTCCGGCAAATTCACAGCGCACTCCCTCACCGAGAAGTACCTCGAGCGCATCGAGGAGATCGACAAGCGCGGGCCCGGCGTCAACGCGGTGCTGGAAGTGAACCCCGATGCGCTCGCGATCGCCGACGCGCTCGACCGCGAGCGCCAGACGCGGGGACCGCGCGGGCCGTTGCACGGCATCCCGGTGCTCATCAAAGACAACCTTGCGACACGCGACCGCATGCAGACTACGGCAGGCTCGCTGGCCTTGGCCGGAGCGACGCCACCCCAAGATTCCTTCGTCGCCAGGAAGCTGCGCGCGGCCGGCGCCGTGATTCTCGGCAAGACCAACCTGAGCGAGTGGGCCAACATCCGCTCCTCGCATTCCTCCAGCGGCTGGAGCGGGCGCGGCGGCCAGACCCGCAATCCCTATGCGCTCGACCGCAACCCTTGCGGCTCGAGTTCCGGCTCCGGCGCCGCGGTGGCGGCGAACCTCTGCGCCGTGGCCATTGGCACGGAGACCGATGGCTCCATCGTGTGCCCGGCGAACACCAACGGCATTGTGGGCATCAAGCCCACGGTGGGACTGGTGAGCCGCGCCGGCATTATTCCTATCGCCCACAGCCAGGACACCGCCGGGCCCATGGCACGCAGTGTCACCGACGCCGCGCTTCTCCTGGGGGCCATCGCCGGAGTGGATCGCGACGACCCCGCTACCGCCGCAAGCCGCGCCCCGGAAGGCTGCGACTATACGAAGTTCCTCGATGCCAAGGGCCTGGCCGGCGCGCGGATTGGCGTGGTGCGCAAGCTCTTTGGTTTCCACGACACTGTTGACAAGTTGATGAACGGTGCAATCGAGGAAATGAAGCGGCAGGGAGGGGTCATCGTCGATCCGGCCGACATCGAAACCCTTGACCAGATGGGCGATGCCGAACTGCAAGTGCTGCTCTACGAACTGAAGGCTGACCTGAACGCTTATCTTGCGCAGCTCACGCCGGACGCTCCGGTACATTCCCTCCAGGAAATCATCGAGTTCAACGAGCGGCACCGGGAAAAGGAAATGCCCTATTTCGGCCAGGACCTTTTCATCAAGGCGCAAGCCAAAGGTTCGCTGTTCCGGAAGGAATACCTGGACGCACGCGAGAAGTGCAAAACCCTGATGCGCGCAGAAGGCATCGATGCGGTAATGGACAAATTCAAATTGGATGCGCTGGTGGCGCCCACCGGCGGCCCCGCGTGCTTGATCGATCTCGTCGACGGCGACCACGACTTGGGCGGCAGCTCGACTCCCGCCGCCGTGGCCGGATACCCCAATATCAATGTGCCGATGGGATTCGTCTTTGGCTTACCCGTGGGAATCTCCTTCTTCGGCCGCGCCTGGAGCGAGCCCACCCTGATCAAGCTTGCCTACTCCTTCGAGCAGGCCACGAAGCATCGCCGCCCCCCGCGCTTCCTCCCCACCGTGGATCTGACCGGATAAGCCCTTGCGCCCGCCGCGGTTTCACCTCATCAGGCGACGCGCAAAGCTTCCACGCCGCTATCATCGAGATCGATTCCCAGGCCCGGGGCGTCGGGGATGGCCAGGTACCCATCCTGCGCCCGGATTCTCTGCCGGGTAATTCTCTCGCGCAAGTTTGTGCCCTCTTCCGCCACAAACTCCACAATCAGAGCGTTGGGGATCGAGTTGAGGAAGTGCAACGCGGCCGTCACGTTGATATAGGTCGTAAAGCCGTGATTGGCTACCATCAGGCCCCGATCATAGGCGAGGCTGGCGATCTTCATGGCCTCCGTGAAGCCCCCGACACGGGTCAAGTCGATCTGCACGACGTCGATCTTCCCCCGGTCCATCAGTTCGAGGAACGAGAGCCGGTTGCTCTCCTCTTCGCCGGCGGCGATGCGCACCGAGGTTGCCTCCGAAAGTTTCCGATAGCCCTCGTAGTCATCCGGGCGGAGCGGTTCCTCTAGCCAGAAGATGTTGAACTCCTCGAAGGCGCGGGCCCGCTGCAGCGCCGTCTTCGCGTCCCACACCAACCCGGCGTCGATCAGCAGATCGGCGTCGTCGCCCAGTCCCTTGCGCCCCTGCCGAACGAGTTCGACGTCCGTCTTCGCATCGCGGCCCATGGGGTCCCAACCGAACTTCACGGCTTCGAAACCCTGATCGCGAAAGCGCCGGGCCAAGTCGCGGGTGGCGGCCGGCGTCGGGCCAAACAGGGAACTGGCATAGCAGCGCAGCTTGTTGTGGAAGCCCCCACCCAGGAGTTTCCAGACCGGCAATCCCAGGGCTTTCCCTTTGATGTCCCATAGCGCCAGGTCGATCCCACTCATGGCGTGGATGCCGATGCCGCGCCGGCCGGCGTAAATGTTGGCGCGATACATCTTGTGCCAAAGGAACTCCGTCTGGAAGGGATCTTCGCCGATCAGCACGTGTTTCAGCCCCGTCGCGGTGGTATGCGAGAAGGGGCCCTCAATCACGCCTTTCACGGCCAGGGGGGAGGAATCCACTTCGCCAATTCCCGTGATGCCGGCGTCGGTCGTGACCCGGACGATCAGCGCGTCCTGGCCGCTGTCGCACAACTCCTTCACTTCCGGTTGGCGGAGATACAGGGTTTCAACGTTCGTAATCTTCATAATAGGCTCCTGGGAGGCCTGAGTTTTGGGAGCACCAATTCTAGCACGCGTGCTGGGAGGGTTGGATTCACAATTCTGTAATCCAGGCATGCTATGATGCGCGGCACTGTAGAACCATCTCGGAGGGCGGAGCCATGCGGCCACGAATTGTGTTTCTCCTCGCGATTGCGATTTTGACCGGGCCGGCCGTTTTGCTGCGGGCACGTGACGGCCAGCCGGTTTCAACTCCGGAGCTGCACGCGCCGGCCGGGAATGAGCCGACGAAGATTAATCCCAGCGCAGAGAGCGTGCTGCCCAACGGGCGGCTGATCACGCCGCTCGGCAAGCAAGTCATGGTAGCGCCGCATCCTTATGGCCTGGCGCTCAGTCCTGACGGCAAAACGCTGGTCACCGTCAACAGTGGCACGCAGCCGTTTTCGATCTCGATCCTCACCGGGCTCACGAGCGAGCAGCCGCAGGTGGCGCAGATTCCACCCGGTTTCAATTCCGCGGATGCCGATCCTGAAAGCGTCTTTTTGGGCGCGGCCATTGGGCTGGACAATCGCACCCTTTACGTTTCGGAAGGCAATAACGGGAAAATCGGCATCTTCGACCTGGTCACGCACCAGCGGCTCNNAGCACCCTGCAACTGACACCGGACGGCCGCCGCCTGGCCGTGCTCGACCTCGCGCATTTTCGGCTGGTCATGGTGGATACAGAGACGAGGCAAATCCTGTCCAGCGTTCCGGTGGGGCGCATGCCTTTTGGCCTCGCGCTTTCCCCGGACGGAAGGCGCGCCTACGTGTCCAATGTCGGGATGTATCAGTATTCGCTGATCCCCGGAGTCGACCTCAATGACGCCAAGCATACGGGACTGGATTTTCCGCCCTTCGGTGTGCCCTCGACCGCGGCCAAGGAGGGCGCGACCGTGGAGGGGAAGCAGATTCCCGGCCTCGGTGATCCGAACGTCCCGGAATCGAATTCTGTATTCGTCATCGACATCCGCGACCCCGCGCAGCCTCGCGTGCTGGCAAAAGTCCGGAGCGGGATTCCCGTGGGCGATCAATCCGTCAGCGGATCCAGCCCCGGAGCCGTGGTGGCTGGGAAAAAGCAGGTATTCATCTCGAACGCTACCCAGGACAGCATTACCGTCCTTGACGCCCGCACGAACCAGGTGAAGAAAACCATCGTCCTCGAGCCGGCGGAATCCGTCCGAAGCCTGCGCGGAGTGCTGCCTTTCGGCATGGCCTTCAGCCCTGATGAGAAACGGCTTTACGTGGCCTGCTCCGGAATTAACGCCATCGCTGTGTTGGACGCGCGCAAGGGGAAAGTCCTGGGATACTTCCCCACCGCGTGGTTCCCGGCCCGCGTGGCCGTCAGTCCCGACAACAAAACTCTGTACGTGGCCAATGCCAAAGGATTCGGCGCAGGGCCCAACGCCGGTCCGAATTTTCATGAAGGGCCGGAGGGAACCTACATCGGGGACATCACCAAAGGGTTTGTTTCGATCGTCGAGCTTCCCATCCGCACCCGCGAGGCCACGGAGCGAGTCCGCAAGGACAATGGCTTTGAGAATGGGGCCGAAGTCGCGCGCGGCGCGGACTTCCCAGTTCCTCCTGCCGGGACGGCGAGCACGAAGATCAAACACGTGGTCTTTATCGTCAAGGAGAATCGCACCTTTGACGAAGTCTTCGGAGACCTGCATCCCCAGGGCGCCGGCTTCGAAGGCGACGCGACACTGGCCCGCTGGGGTGAGACTGCGGAGGTGAAGGAGAAAGATGCGCCCACGATTGACGATGCCCACGTGACGCCCAATCATCATGCGCTGGCGCGGCGCTTCGCGATCAGCGACAACTACTACGTGGACTCTGACGTCTCCGTCGATGGCCATCACTGGCTGGTGGGGAATTATCCCAACGAAGTCGTGGAGACCGGGTGGCCGGCGGCCTACGGCAAGCGGCTCGACTTCCGCGCTGATCCCGACGCACCCGGCCGGGTCGGCATGGGAGCTTCCAATCCCTGGCCGGAGGCCTATCTCGAAGCGGGCTCCTTGTGGGAGCACTTGGCGCGGCACCACATCAGCTTTCGCAACTACGGTGAGGGCATTGAAATGGCGGGGGACAACGAGGGGATTGGCCTCCTGCCCACCGGGGTTCGCGAGGCCGTAAACATGCCGATGCCGGAAGTGCTGTATGAGAACACCTCGCGCAGCTACGCCACGTTTAACACCAATATTTCCGATCAGTACCGGTTTGGACAGTTC
>PMYF01000889.1 GCA_003171295.1 Acidobacteriota bacterium
GTCACCTTTGATTTCATCTGCCTTACACTTCCCGACCCAGTGCGCAACGTTGTGCGCTTACACATCCTCGAAAGTTCGCTCCCCTCGCGCTTTGAGCCGGGATTTGAGGTCCCCCTGGAGGAGAACATTCGCCAACTGGTTTGGGAAAACCAGCAGCCGCTCGTCATCTCGAACCTCGAGCACGNNCCACTCACGACGGCCCAGCGGCGGGTAGGCGCCATGGGCCTTGGCTCGGTCGAAACGAATGCTTACGACGCCGCCGATCTTGAGTTCCTCCAGCAGGTGGCCGCGCAGGTTGCTGTTGCCGTGGACAACGCTCTAAACTTTCAGAACGCCCAGGTCTACCAGCAAGAACTCGCGCGCGAACGCGACCGGCTACAGTTGCTGCTGGAAGTCAACAACGCACTTGTCTCCACCCTCGATCTGCGGCAGTTGCTTTCCGCCATCTCCGCCTGCCTGCGTCGCGTGATGAATCACGAATACGCAAGCTTGGCGCTTTATGATCCCACCGCCCAGCAATTTCGCCTGCACGCGCTCGATTTCCCCCAGGGCAAGGGCCTGCTCCAGGAGGAAATGGTCATCCCGCTTGAGGGCACGCCGCCCGGTGAAGTCATCACCGGGCGCAAGCCGTTGATCATTTCCAGCACCGATGCGGCGCGCTTCCGGCCGGAGGTCAGCCGCCTTTTCATCGCCGAAGGTCTCCGCTCCGGTTGCATCGTACCGCTCATCACCGCCAACCGGATCCTTGGCACGCTCGCCTTGGCCAGCCTCCGCTCCGCCGCCTTTACCCAGGAAGACCTCGATCTGCTGATGCGCGTAGCCAACCAGGTGGCCATCGCGATTGAAAACGCTCTCGCCTATCGCGAAATCGCCGAGCTCAAGAACAAGCTCACCGACGAAAAACTCTACCTGGAAGAAGAAATCCGCACCGAGTACACCTTCGAAGAAATCGTGGGCGAGAGTCCCGCGCTCAAGCACGTGCTGGCCCAGGCGGAGACCGTGGCCGCCACGGATTCGAGCGTGCTCATTTTCGGCGAAACCGGCACCGGCAAAGAAGTAATCGCGCGCGCCATCCACGACCTGAGCCTGCGGCGCGAACGCACTTTTGTGAAAGTCAATTGTTCCGCCATCCCCACCGGGCTCCTCGAGAGCGAACTCTTTGGCCACGAGCGAGGCGCCTTCACGGGGGCCATCGCCCAAAAGGTCGGACGCTTCGAGTTGGGGCACCACGGCACGCTCTTCCTCGACGAAATCGGCGACATCCCCCTCGAACTCCAACCCAAGCTGCTGCGCGTTCTCCAGGAAAAGGAATTTGAGCGCCTGGGCAGCACTCGCACCCTGCACGTCGATGTGCGAGTGGTCGCTGCTACCAACCGCGATCTGACTCAGATGGTCGAGGATCGCCTTTTCCGCAGCGACCTTTACTATCGCCTGAATGTCTTCCCGATCGTGGTCCCCCCTTTGCGCCAGCGCGTCGAGGACATCCCCCTGCTCGTCCGCTATTTCGCCCAGAAACACGCCCGCCGGATGGACCGCCACATCGAGACCATCCCCGCCGAAGAGATGGAAGCCCTCACGCGCTATCATTGGCCCGGCAACGTCCGTGAACTTCAGAATCTCATCGAACGCGCCGTCATCCTTTCTCGCGGCTCAACGCTCCACGTGCCGCTGCCAGAGGACCACCATCCCGGCAGTGCTTCTTCCGTTTCCCCCGTCACTCTGGAAGCCACTGAACGCAAGCACATCCTGCACATTTTGCACGAAACCAACTGGGTCATCGCGGGACCACAGGGCGCGGCTGCCCGCCTTGGCTTGAAACGCACTACTCTCCAATCGCGAATGACCAAGCTGGGCATCTCCCGCCCCGGTCGCCGCCACACCTCACCGCCCTGATCCGCTAACTCATGCGACGCCGTGCTGTTGGCCTTTGCCGCCAGACTCTAGACAAACCGTGAATTGTTCAGGAAGCTCCTGCGAGACTTCCTCGTGGGGCGAGAATCGCAATTGAGGTGGGCTGGCGGGCTGCGCTATAGTTGGGTGGAGGCGCTGAGGAAGAAACTTGAGAGAGCAAACACAGGATACGCATTCCAGACCTTACGGACTGTTGGCGGTGGGTCTGCTGGTCGCCTCCGGGATGCTCGGGGGCATTGCCGCGCGGAACTCTGTACACGCCCAACCTGCGCAGCCGTCTGCNNTGGGCTGGATCGACTACGACCAGGATGGGCTGATGGACCTCTACTTGGTACAGTCGACGGGTACGGAATGGTACAAGCCTTCGCGGCCACTCCGCTCGGCTCTTTATCGTAACAACGGCGACGGGACCTTCACGGATGTCACCGAAAAGGCTGGCGTCGGTGCTGAGGGACTATACGGGCAAGGTGTGGCCGTGGGCGATTATGACAATGACGGTTATCCGGATCTGCTCGTGACCGGATACGGCCGCTCCATCCTCTACCATAACAACGGCGATGGCACGTTCACCGACGTAACAGCCAAGGCGGGCGTGGCCGACGCAGGTAACTGGTCCACGAGTGCGGGATGGTTTGACTACGACAAGGATGGATATCTTGACCTGCTCATTTGCAATTACATCCAGTGGTCGCCCAAGAACAATCTGTGGTGCGGCGAGCACAAGCCTGGCTACCGCGCCTATTGCCATCCCGACAACTATCGCGGACAGCGGCTGAAGCTTTATCACAACAATCACGACGGCACCTTCACCGA
>PMYF01000722.1 GCA_003171295.1 Acidobacteriota bacterium
GTGCTATGGCAACAGCTACAGAGTTTCAGGACGTGCGAATCAGGGAGGTTCCTGTGCCCCTTGCGCGTCGCTTCAAGAGCGCCTTGGCCGCACGCGGCATTACCGTAGCGGAATGGTTTCTCATCGAGGCGGCACGGACCGCCGAAGAGCACGAGCGCAGCGTGAAGGTCCGCCGTGGGTAGCGTGCGTGTGGGCACCCTCGTGCGCATACGCCGCGAGCACGTGGAAGCGTATCTGGCCGAGAACACGCGGGAGGCGAAGGCGTGACGCGGGAACGGGCTCGTGAAATAGAACGTCTATATCGAGAACGCCACCATGCCGAGATAATCGAACGTCGGCGCGAGCAAAGGCGCGCTCATCCAGGGTCGTCCAGGAAGGCGTGCCGAGATTGGCGCTCCAGAAACAAGGGATATAGCGCCGAGTGGATGGCCGAGAGAAGAAAGTCTTCCGCCGCCTTTCGTGCCATTTGCGCTCAGACCACACGTATCTGGATGGCCACGCGAAGCAATGAAACTCTGCCGTGCGCCTCTTCAAAAGAGCTTCTCGGATGTACCGCCGAGGAATTGAAAGTCTATATCGAATCAAAGTTCAAGCCGGGCATGACGTGGGAAAACTACGGGCGCGAAGGCTGGCACATCGATCACGTCAAGGCATGCGCCAATTTCGATCTCACCAATCCTGCGCAACAGAGGGAATGTTTTCATTACACGAACCTCCAACCGCTCTGGGCTCAGGAAAACAGAAAGAAAGGCAAAGGCAATGGGCGCGCAGCCTAAAGGAATCAGCGGGAGCCGCGCCGCCGCTGTGCTCGGTCTTTCCGAGTATCAGTCACCGTTCTCTGTATGGCAAAGACTCTGTGAAGAAAGGCGCCCCGGGTTCAACGCTTCCCGTGGCTACCTTCTGCCCGAGGATCCTGAAAACGCTTCCATTCGTTTCGGTCTCGCCTTCGAGGATGCCATCGCCACATTGGTAGAGCGGAAAACCGGGCTGGTGATTTCCGACCGCGAGCGGGAATATGCCGAGGACTTCAACACCTGCCATGTGGACGGCATCTTCAGCGACAACGCTATGTACGAGGCAAAGACGACCACGCTCTTTTCGTTTTGGGAGGGTTGGGGAGAAGCGGGAACGGATCGGGTTCCCCAGTCCTATCAAATCCAAGCGCAGAATAACATGAGGCTTTGCAAGGCGCCATTCACGCGGCTGTTCGTGCTGTGCTGGCCGATCCGTCCCGATGAATGGGAAGCCGCCGGCATCCTGCCTGCCGATATCGACACGATGGATTGGGCTACCGTTCTCGATCAGATGGGACTCCTGAAAGAATACCGCATCGAGGCATCGCCGGTCCTACAGGGCCTCATCTTCGACCGCCTCACCCACTTCTGGCACACCTACGTCCTCCCCGAGCGCGAGCCTGAGATCGACCGCTACAAGGACCTGCAGCGCGCATTCCCCGAACCCGTGGGCACTATCGTCGTCACAGAGCAGGAAGAGCGATGGCTGGTCGAGCGCAAAATGATCACGGAGGAAATCGGCGCCAGCGGCCGCCTGGGCAAGCGCAAAGAGGAGCTGAAAGTGCTCACGCTTAAAAGCATCTGCGCGCGTCTAAAACAGGACGCGGTGATCGACAACGAGAGCACGGAGAAAGTGGTTTTCCGAAATGCCAAAGGGGACAAACTGGGATCCTACGATGGCAAAACATTCAGATAGGAGGGTGAGAGGAATGGCAAGGACAAAGGGAAAAAACACGATCACGCTCAACGGGGCGACGCTCTGTGACATCGTGCAGGACTGGCTCAACGCGGGCGGACCGTTCGCAAAGAGCCCAGTGAAGGTCACCGACGTCAAGAGCGAGACCTACAACGAGACCTTCTCGTTCTCATTCGAGCAGAACGAACCCACTCCCGCAGGGGCAGAAAAGGAGCCCACCAATGGCTGAAACAACCGCAATCGCCGTCACCGAACAGAAAATGCAGGAGTACGTCAACGATGTCGTGCCTGCGCTGGTCAAGAATTATTCGGTGCGCCCTTATGACGCCCAGGTGTGGATCCGCACGGTGAAGCTTTGCATCGTCGAGTCCCCCGAGCTGATGGCGTGCCTTCAAACCGACGCCGGGCGCATCAGCCTGAAGCATGCTCTCAGGTTTGCGGCGACAACCGGGTTATCGCTGAATCCTGCCGAGGGGAAAGCAGCGCTGGTTACCATCAAGGGCAAGGTCTACTACTGGCCGATGAAGAACGGGCTCGTGGAACTCGTTCTGAACACCGGCGCGGTGGAGCGTGTGCGCATGAACGCGGTACGCGCCCAGGACCATTTCCGCATCAACGAAACCATGGACGGGGACACCTATGAGTTTTCCCCGAACGTGAAAACGCGCGGTGACATCATCGGCTTCTTCTGCGCCATCAAGCTGAAAACAGGCCCCTCCCTCGTGGAATACATGACAGCCGAGGAGGTCCGGGCGCATCGTGATCAGTACGGCAAGGGCCTGGATCGCTCGGACTCAGCGTGGAAATCCAGCTTCGAGGGAATGGGAATAAAGACTGTGGTCAAGCGGGCCATCAAGCGCCTGGCCCTTCCCCCCGAGGCAGAGAAGGTCGTCGATGCTGCTCTGGCCGACGGGGAGGCCATCGAGGCNNGTTCCAGCCTCCGCCCGCCAGGAGAAAGGCGCAAGTGCCGAGGACGTGCAGGCGAAACTGGCAGCAGCCGCGCCCCAGGCCCCCACCACGGTACCGGGTGCACAGGGTAGCCCCGCAGGGTCGGAATCGGCCCCTGCAATCCAGCCACAGAGCGCCAGCGCAGCTCCCGTGGCACGTACCGTGGACGTGGCCACTGGTGAGCAGCTCCCTGCGGCCGAGGTCAAGGGCGACCAGATCGAGATCTTCTAAAACTGGGACGGGATGGGGCGCGCATATCGGACACGCGCGAATCGGGGGGAAATATGACCGGCCTTGAATATCTGGCATGGATCACCGAATGGCTTGCAATCGCACTGGTATGCGCCATGGGCATCGCCTTCTGCGTCTCACAGCTCCGCCGCGCCTGGCGTGAGAGAAAAGCTCACCACGATGATCGCGTGGCCAAGCACGTGCACAACATGGTCAGAAAAGGGCGCGTGCTATGACCCCCGGGGAGCTGGGCGCGGCCATCAGGGGCATCCCCGGCATCAACTCGGTCACGCGCAAGCAGGGCCGTGGCATCGACCGCCTATACCTGCATTTCAGCGTAGCCGTTCCCGTGACCAGCGTGTGGATCGACCTGTGCACGTGCACTCTGGAATGGGACAAGGACTACATCACGAAATGGCACCCGGGCATGTTCTGGAGATCCGACCCGCA
>PMYF01000958.1 GCA_003171295.1 Acidobacteriota bacterium
GCGCCTTTGAATTTCTTATCTTCGGAGGTGGCATCGGCGGATACGAACTGGGTAAGAATGCAACTTTGGAACAACGGCAGGTGAACTTGGTGGATAACAGGTCGACGACGGTGCGAACACACCAGATCAAGTACGGCGTTGACTACCGCTGGCTGTCCCCTTTCTCTTCGCCAGAAAATTATTTCCAAGATGCTCTCTTCTTTACTGTCGCGAGTGCCGAAACCGGTGTGGCGCCGTTTGTTGGAATAGCCAACAACCAAGGCGCTGCGCTGTTGTCAAGAAACCTGTCGCTTTATGGCCAGGATACTTGGAAACTGAGACCCCGTTTGACCCTCACTTATGGACTGCGGTGGGATGTTAATCCAGCTCTCAAGGGCAAAAATGACGCTAGTGGTCCATTCACCGTACAGAATCTTGCCAATCCTTCCGAACTGGCGTTGGCTCCCAGAGGAACTCCGCTCTACGCGACAACCTACGATAATGTTGCTCCGAGAGTAGGGGTGGCTTACCGGATGACTCGGAAGCAAGACTGGGAGACAATTTTGCGCGGGGGCCTTGGAACATTTTACGACCTTGGAGTAGGGTCCCTTGGTCTTGTGACAAGCGGGTTTCCATACAGCAGCGAAGAATACCTGTTCGGAGTCCAATTTCCTCTTTCTGCAAGTGAAAATGTCCCGCCGACCATCAGTCTCACCCCACCGGTAACGACGGCAATGTATGTAGCAGTTCCCAACCTAGAGCTTCCTCGAACGTACCAAGGGAGCCTTGCGGTGGAACAATCGCTTGGAAGAAGCCAGACTGTGTCTGCCACTTACATAGGGTCAATAGGACGCAAGCTGCTTCGTCAGGATGCCTTGTACTCCCCAAACGCTAATTTCACTAGCATCGTCGGCGTCACGAGAAACACGGCGACCTCCGACTACAATGCGCTGCAATTAAAGTTTGAGCGCAGGCTCTATCGCGGAATGCAAGCCTTAGCCTCCTACACATTTTCGCACTCAATTGATATCGCATCGGATGATTCGGTTGTCACTAACACGCCGGCGACGATTGCAAATCCTTCTGTGGATCGTGGAAATTCTGATTTCGACGTACGCCACCAGTTCACGTGTGCCATTTCTTACAACGTACCTTTTTCTAGCAAGAGCACGTTCGAGAAAATCGTTCTAAATCAGTGGGGGTTGGACACCTTCTTGATCGCAAGAACGGCATTGCCCGTGAACATATTTAGCGGCACGACCTTGGTCGACGGAGTTGAGTTCGATTCCCGTCCGAATGTGGTTCCAGGTGTGCCATATTACCTTTTTGGGGGGCAATATCCGGGAGGAAAGGCTTTTAATTCAGCCGCATTCACTATTCCACAGTCGGGACTGCAAGGCGACTTTGGCCGCAATGTTCTACGTGGTTTCGGAGCTTGGCAAGACGACCTTACAGTGCGTCGAGCAATTCATGTCAAAAAAAGCCTTGCTCTCCAGTTCCGATCCGAGTTCTTCAACATCTTCAACCATCCCAACTTTGGCGATCCATCCTACACCATACTTGGCGAACCTCTTTTCGGGCAATCGACCCAAACATTGAATAACAGTTTGAATCCAGGTGGGCCCGGAGCTGGAGGTTTCAGCTCTCTCTACCAGATTGGTGGGCCACGCTCCATTCAATTCGGGCTCAAGTTGATGTTTTGAATGAGGCCTTGCCTTGCGCCAAATTCAGAGTCGCCATTCTCTTAAGTCTGACAAGAACGACTGTGGGATCCAGAGCAATCCTCATCTTGTGGCTCGCCAAGCACAGCCTGATAACATGGAGGGACCATTGAGACTTTTAGCACCGTAGTTGCATCCGTCTTGCTAGCGATCCTTTTTTCAGCAAATGCAGTTGGCCAACAGTTGACTCCGCTGCGTGTTGAAGACTTGTTAGATGCTCGTCAGTTTGGCAGTCTGTCGCCTGTGCAATTTTCTCCTGACGGCAAGTGGCTCGCTTTCGCTGTGGTCGACCCCAGAAGGAGTGCTGACAAAAAGCCGCCTACTCCCCCGAAGACGCGCTGAATACGGGGATTCCATCCATTGGAAAGGGCCAGGACATCTGGGTTACAGGCACCGAACGTGAGACAACGAAAAACGTGACTGGAGGGAAAGGTAGTAATTGGGATCCGAAGTAGTCATTCGACGGTCGCAATCTTGCGTTTCTGTCGGATCGCCCGCCCTCTGACACAAATTGCAATTGCCACGCCGGTGTTAATCGGTTTTGCCTAGGCGGGAGCTTAGTTGGCCGCTGCCTTAGAGGAGTGTAATCCATGAAATCAGGACTCACGACGAGATTAACCGCTCTTTCTTTTCTTCCCATTCTCATATTCAGTTGCTTCTCCACCTTTGGGCAGCTACCGTTCACAGCCAAAGACGATGTCGGGCTCGCATTGTTCGAGTATGCCGGGGTGGGAGTGCCGCCGGGTGGAGTGATTAAGTATTCGCCCGATGGAAAGTACTTTACAGTGGTTACGGAACGCGGTCGGCTGGACCTGAACGCCCCCGAGGACACGATTTGGTTGTTTCGCATCGAGGACGTGCGGCGCTTCGTGCAACATCCAGAGCAAGGCAACCCACCCACCGCGCTGCCACTGGCGCAGATGGCGACTGACAAGGACGGTCCGCTAATCGAGAACGTGCGCTGGCTGCCGGATTCGAGCGGCATCGCTTTTACGGTGATCAAGAAGAACTCGTGTTGCAAGTTCCACCAGTTACTCGTGGCTGATGTCAAAACCCATGCGGTTACGACATTGACGCCGGAAGGCCAGGATGTCGGAGGGTTCGACATCCGCAACGCCACCCGCTATGTCTATGAAGTCAATGCGCCGGTGTTGCTCTCGGCCCCGAAGGAAGATCAGCAATCCGCTGTTGCACTGACCGGCAAAAGCCTTTGGGCCACTGTTTTCCCTAATATCGAGCATCACATCTCCCCCTTCGATGCCGCTGGATTGTGGGCGGTCATTGATGGCAATCGGCGGCAAGTGCTCGATGCTAAATCTTATGACGCGCCTCGTAGCGGCTTATCGAGTCTGTCCCTTTCCCCCGACGGCAGGTCGGTCGTGGCGATATTGAGAGCCGAGCATCCGCCCGAGACGACATGGACCCGGTATAAGGCACCGCCCGGCTATGACAAACTCATGATGCCTTTGGACACCTCAGCCTACCACCTGATTGACCTGACCCGGGGCAGCAAGAAGCTGCTGGTTAATGCCCCCTCTGGACTGAATCAGGACTGGCATTCCTACCTCTTGACGGCGTCTTGGTCGGACGACGGACAATCCCTGCTGCTCCCTGACATCTTTTTTCCGCTCGATGTCACTAATCCAAAAGAAATAGCCGATCGGGAAAGCCACCCCTACATCGCCGTTCTCCAGCTGAAGACCGGACAGCTCAGCAAGGTACTGGCCGTAAAGGCTGGGTTGGACAAGGAACGCTACGCGGTCAACGACGCGCGTTTCGGAGACGACCGGACGGCGGTCGTGAATTTCGACCGCTCCTACTTTCTGTCCGACCAACCGCCTGCCGCAATCTTCCATCAGGACGCTGATGGCAGTTGGCAACAGACTGCCGGCACGGAAGATCCCCGGCTTGCCAAGCTTCCGGTCAAAGTGCAGAAGCGCGAGAGCATCAACCAGCCTCCCGTGATCATTGCCGAGGACAAAGCGAGAGGGATTTCGCATGTGATCTGGGACCCTAACCCACAACTGAAGGATATCGACTTGGGGACGGCCGAGGTCATTCACTGGAAGGATGACACAGGTTACGAGTGGGAAGCGGGGCTGGTAAAACCACCAAATTTCACGCCTGGGAAGCGTTATCCGCTGGTGATTCAGACGCACGGGTTTGACAAAGGCCAGTTCCTGACGAACGGGATCTTCACGACTGCGTTTGCCGCGCGGGCGCTGGCGGCGCAGGGGATTGTCGTATTGCAAATGCCTTGGAACCCCAACAATTTCGACACTCCGATGGAAGGTCCGGACCAAGTTGCGGGTTTCGAAAGCGTGGTGAAGAAGTTGACGGACGATGGGGTCATCGATCCCGCACGAGTGGGCGCGATCGGTTTCAGCCGCTCAGTCTATCATGTGCTAGTGGCAATTACCACAGCCAAACACCCCTTCGCTGCGGCTTCGGTGACCGACGGAGTAACGTTTGGTTACTTCGAGTATCTGTTTGCGGTGGATGGCGGCCTGGACAGGGAGGCCGATGCAATCAACGGCGGCAAGCCGTTCGGCGCAGAGGGCCTGAAAAACTGGCTGGCACGCTCGCCCGAATTCAACATGGACAAAGTACAGACACCGCTGCTGCTATTGGATTCGGGTGCGCCAACTGTGGCTGCGGATTGGGAGCCGTATGCCGCGCTGCGCTACCTCAAAAAGCCGGTGGACCTCATTATGTTGCAAGCTGGCGCTGGCTCCCACGTGATGACAAACCCGTCGCAGCGCCTAGCTTCAGAGACGATCAACGTGGATTGGTTCCGTTTTTGGCTCAAAGGCGAAGAAGATTCCGATCCCGCCAAGGCCGAGCAGTAC
>PMYF01000746.1:0-5551 GCA_003171295.1 Acidobacteriota bacterium
TTCTGGAACGCAGCGCGACAAAGTGTCAGACCATGTTTCTAATTAGCCTATTAATAATGATAATCTTACTTGCTATGGACCATGCCGTGCTTTAGACTTCAGGGGATTAGGTTTATGGCCCCAAGTATGTGACGAAGTTAACCATATGTGCAAACGCAGGACCGACGCAGGCCAGGCTCTGGTAGTGGTTGCTTTCGGTATGGTCATCCTCCTGGGTTTTCTGGCTCTGGGTGTTGATCTCGGATACCTTCGTCTCATGAAGCGGCGAATGCAGATGCTGGCAGACGCTGCGGCGTTGGCGGGAGCGCAGGAACTCACTTACTGCACCACGAACAATTGTAGCGCGCTCACCACGGCCGCCCAGAACGCCTTGGTTGAGAATGGGTTCACCGGAAGTGCCCTCTTCACGAATTGTGGCGCCAGTTCCGGCACCTTAACCATCACCGTAAACAACCCGCCCTGCTCCCTGGGTTCGAAGGCTGCTGACCCGCATTATAATGACAAAAACTTCGTGGAGGTGGTTGTCTCGCAAAAGGAGTCAGCCTATTTCTCCAGAATCTTCGGCGTCACTTCGCCGACGGTGAGTGCCCGCTCCGAGGCCGCGCTGGGAAGCGGGAACAACTGTATTTATGCGCTCGATCCCACGGATTCGGGCACGATTTCGGCTGATTTCCTAGCTTTTGTGAATTCCCAATGTGGCATTGTTGATGAGTCGAGCAGCAGTAGTGCCCTGACATGTACCTTGTTGAGTTCTATCACCGGCTCCCAAATCGGCATTGTGGGGGGGTACTCCAAGTTTCTTTGCACGATAAGTCCGACCCCCAAGACACATATTCCGATGCCCTCGCCGGCTGATCCTCTGGCGTATTTACCGACGCAATCCTTCACTAGTTGTGGCCTCAGCAATGGAAGCCCCTACAGTGGCTCTAGCTCAGCAATAAACATCACATCGGGGACTAAGGTTTTCAATCCTGGCACCTATTGTGGCGGAATCCAGATCTCATGCACCGCCCTGCCCTGTCCGAATGTCACCTTCAATCCGGGCACTTACATCTTGACTTCCACCAACAACAGCGGGCACACCCTCTCTACGTATTACGGACTTAACATCGATATTGGGACGAACATCACCGGCAGTGGCGTGACCTTTTACAATTACGGGCCGGCGGGGCCCATCACCTTCCTTCTGGGGTCTTTCACCGCCAATGGCATAAATCTTACGGCGCCAACCAGTGGGCCGTATGCGGGAATTCTGTTCTTCCAGGATCCCGGCAATACGTCTCAGGCACAAATTATCGGTACAAGCAGTATGAACACCACGCTGCAAGGAACATACTATTTTCCCAGGGCAAAGGTTGTATTTGCATTTGATGGTCCCGTTTCCTACAACATCCTCGATGCATGGCAGGTCGAGTTTGCCGTTCTTACCTTTGCGAGCGGCACTTTCAAATCCAGCGGGTTTGGTAACGATTACTCATCGTTGGCCAACGGGTCGCCGATTAAGGGCATTGGTGGCGTGCTGGTGCAATGAGCATGAGATTCAGCTTGCCCGTCCAACCAGAAGTCATGTCCCGATCACGCTGGCGGGTCTTGCTCCGCTTGTCGGCAATGGCCCTGCCGGAGCGCGGAGGGAGCCTGGTAGAACTTGCTTTGGTCCTTCCGTTCTT
This sequence comes from Acidobacteriota bacterium, assembly GCA_003171295.1. Lineage (GTDB taxonomy): Bacteria > Acidobacteriota > Terriglobia > UBA7540 > UBA7540 > Bog-366. The sequence goes on from PMYF01000746.1 coordinate 1,668, forward strand.
GTCCTTGCTGCTCATTGGGGTGATCGACTTTGGTCGCGCCTATTACTTCAGTATTGAGGTGGCTGGGGCCGCTCACACCGGCGCTTTGTACGGTACCCAGAACCCCACCGACACGACCGGGATGCAGAACGCGGCCCTCGGCGATGCGTCGGATGTGCCCGGCGTGACCGCCACGGCAACTTATGGGTGCGAATGCTCGGACGGGTCGCATGCTGTTGCCCTGTGTGCGACGCCGCCCTCCTGCGGGGTCAACTTGGTGAACTACGTACAAGTGACCACCTCAGCCACCTATACGCCTTTGTTCCGCTGGCCGGGTATCCCCGCCTCCTTCCCTCTGCAGGGGCAGGCGAGGCTGCGCGCGGGTCAGTAGCTCCAGGGTGGAAAGCAAGGGCGGCAATCCCCACGGCGCTGAGCATTTTCATGATGAGCGAAACTTCACAACGGAAGTCTTCATTCCGGCGGCCTTGGCAATGCCTCGGCGATGATCAGGGCAGCGCGCTGGTGGAGTTTGCCTTTGTCCTTATCCTGGTACTGACGTTCATGTTTGGCATCATGGATTTTTCGCGCTTTCTTTATACCGATCACTTCCTGTCCGGGGCGGCGCGCGAGGGTACGCGCTATGCGATGGTGCGCGGTTCGACTTGGACCACCGCCTGTGCTTCCACGACCACTTTTAGTTGCAATGCTTCGGCGGCTAACGTTATAAGTTACGTGCAGGGGTTGACGCCGCCGGGAATCACCGCCAGTTCCCTGACCGTGTTGCCGACTTGGCCCGGTACGCTGGCGGGCGCCGCCACCGCGTGCGATGCCACGAAGGGCAACAATAGTCCCGGATGCTTGGTCCAGGTGCAAGTGAGTTATCCCTATAAGTTCCTTTTCCCTTTTCTGCCGAAATCGACCTGGACGATTGCGAGCACATCCCAGATGGTTGTTCTGCAGTGAGATGAAGTTGGGGTGTGCGTGTCCAGGCTATGGGAAATTCGAGGTGACAGGGCGCCAAGTCTCTCGCTGAGATTCCTATGATGGAAAAAGGGTCGATTCGCGTTTGCTTTCATACTCTCGACCAGGACTTCAGCGAAGTTGTCGGCCGGGCTTTGGGCGAGGGTTTTGAAGTCAACCTGGACAAGACTTTCAACACCGACGCCTTGGGGAGATGGAAGAAAGAGTGTGATTGCGTTCTGCTGGACTTGCGAGCCCTCCCCGAGGGGGCGGAGATAGGCTCTGCACAGGAGGATTTGGAAAAGTTCCGGCGGACGGATTTCCCCCCGCCCATTATCGTCCTGCTGGGACAGGACGACGCGGTTTTGACCCGGCGCCTGGTCGAGGCGGGCGCTTACGATGTCCTGGCTGGACCGCCGAACATCCTGGAACTTCGCCTGGTGCTGTGCCGCGCCCACCGTTTGCACCAGGTGGAGATGGAGCTCCATCATCTCCGCTCACAGGAAGCTCCGGCGGCCACGCTGGACGGACTGGTCGGCTCCTGCGAAAGCATGCAGGAAATCTTCACCCTGGCACGGAAGGTGGCGCCTTGCGACGTCAACGTGCTGATTACCGGTGAAACCGGCACGGGGAAGAGCATGCTGGGCCGCGCCATGCACCGTTTAAGTCCGCGCAGCGCGGGGCCGTATGTGGCCTTTTCGTGTGCGAATCTACCGGAGCACCTGGTCGAAGATGAGCTCTTTGGACATGAGAAGGGCGCTTTTACAGGAGCCCTGACGCTGCGCCGTGGCCGTTTCGAGGCGGCCGACGGCGGAACCCTGTTCCTCGACGAGGTCGGCGATTTGCCTTTGGGGCTGCAGGCCAAGTTGCTGCGCGTGCTCCACGACCGCACCTTTGAGCGCTTGGGCAGTAATACACCCTTGACCGTGAACGTCCGCTTGATCTGTGCGACGCACTGCAACCTGGAGGAAATGGTCGGGCTGGGCGAATTCCGCGAGGATCTTTACTACCGCCTGAATGTCATTCAATTGCACCTGCCTCCACTGCGCGAACGCGAGGGCGGTATCATCGTGCTCGCCCACCATCTGCTGCAACAGATCAGTCAGGAATTCGGCAGGCGGGTTAACCGCTTCTCGCGTCTGGCTATCGAAGCCGTCGACGAGTATGCCTGGCCGGGCAACGTCCGGGAACTGGAGAACGTGATCCGGCGCGCCGTGGTACTGGCGGAGGGGTCCACGATCGAGGTCCGGCACCTGCCCCCCAAGTGGCGCGGTGGCTCCGAACCGTCGCAGGCGACGCGCTCGTATGACGAGGAATTGCGTGATTTCAAGCGGCGCCTACTGATCCGGACACTGCAGAAATGCAATGGCAACAAGGCGGAAGCGGCGCGCGTGCTGGGGCTGGCCCGCGGCTATCTGCATCGCTTGATTCACGACCTCAAGATTCAGTCCGAGGAAACTTCTCCCCCGGCCAGCGCCGCGCCACCGACGGTTCCGAACATCGTGATGTAGGATTCGATGGAACGATTATTGGTATGTTGCTCCGAGAAAACGGGGGCCGGGATGCCAGTCCAGAAGCGGTGACTTCCGGCCAGTTTTCCGACACCTCCAGCCGGCAATTCCTCCTCACCAATCAGAATTCCGACGGCGGATGGGGCTACCACCCCGCGACTCCCAGCAGCGTGGAAGCCACCGCGTGGGCGTCGCTCGCGCTCCTTGCCCGGGCCGCAGATCCCTTGCCGGCAGAGGCCTGCGCCCGCGCCCGTGCCTGGCTCCTGCGGGCGCAAATGCCGGACGGCGCCTGGCCCGCCTTTCCGGGGCAGCGCCAGGGTTGCTGGGCCACTTCGCTGGCAGCGCTGGCTCTGCATCTTGAGGGTGCGACCCCGGACGCCGTGGTGCGGGGCCGCGATTGGCTCCTTGATGCCTGGCCGGCTGACAACAACTTCTGGCGGCGGCTGCGCCGGGTCCTGGCGCGGGGCACTGTCGTCCGCCAGGACAACTCACTGCACGGCTGGAGTTGGACCCCCGGCACGGCCAGTTGGGTGGAACCCACGGCCCATGCCCTCCTGTTTCTCCGCAGCCTGCCTGCGGAACTGCTTCTTCCGCGCGCGGCGAAACGGCGGCAACTGGGCGAGCGGATGCTCTATGACCGCATGTGTCCGGGGGGCGGATGGAACAGCGGCAATCCGCAGGTTTACGGAGTGGCCGGCATGCCCCGCATCGGCCCCACGGCCTGGGCGCTGCTGGCGTTGCTTCCCCATTCCCAGCGCGCCGAAAACCAGATGAGCCTGGGCTGGCTCGAAGGTGCCTACCCTCGCATAAGCGGAGCCGCCTCCCTGGCCTTGGCGCATCGCTGCTTGCGAGCTTACGGGCGGCCGGTCCGGCCGCTCACCCCAGACCTCGGCGGCCTTTACTTGCCCAACCGCTTCTTCGAAAGCGTGCTCACGTTCGCCTGGATCGTCCTGGCGGGGAGCGGAGAAGAGAATCGTGCCGGCCAGACCGGCGGAGGTAGAACGGTTTTATGAGCCTCGCCAAGTCCAGTCTGGTGCCTTCCTTTGCCCGACCAGCCTCTTGGGTGGCTATCGTGCGGGCCGGGAGCTACGAGGCGGACCTGGGCACACTGCTCTTCAACGCCTTGCGGGAGTTCGACCTGCGCCTGCGCGGTAAGAAAGTCGTGCTAAAACCCAACTTTGTGGAACCGGACCCCGACGGCGTCATCAACACCCACCCTGCCGTGATTGCTGCCGCGCGCGATTGCTTTCTGCGCCTGGGGGCAGCGTCCGTGCAGGTGGCCGAGGGGCCAGGTCACGAGCGCGATACCGAGGCCATCGTCGAAACCCTCCGCCTGCGCGATTACCTGGGTCCGCTGCCCGGCCTCTTTGTCGATCTGAACCTCGATGAAGTCCACCGCGTCCCTCTCGCAACCCGCGCCTCGCGCCTGAGAGA
>PMYF01000746.1:5619-7769 GCA_003171295.1 Acidobacteriota bacterium
CCCAAGAACATTCTCCATTGGGCTGGTATCACCCGTTCCATCCTCGACATCAACAGCACCGTGCGGCCGGACTTTGCGATCGTGGACGGCATCGTGGGGATGGAGGGCAATGGGCCCATCCAGGGAACTGCCAAGGCCAGTGGAGTGCTCATCCTGGGCGAGGATCCCGTAGCCGTGGACGCCACCGCGGCCCGGGTCATGGGCCTCGAGCCCGAGCGGATCGATTATCTGGCCAAGGCCGGCACGCTGCTCGGGCACCTGCAGCCGGATAAGATCCGCCAGTTCGGCGAGAGCATCGCAAGCGTCAGGACCCTCTTTGCGGTTCTGCCGGCCTTTCAGAAACTGGTGGCCTCCATCTAGCGTTGATCCCTGCGTCGACGCTATAAGGAGCGACATAAGCTCGTACACATTCCGCTGGAGCGGTGGCCGGAGCCTGCACTGACGCAGGAAACGACCGGTGAATTTGAATTCTCAAGAGCTTTCGCCGCTCATAGAGTGGGGCTACAGCGGTAAGGATAGATTGGCCCCGAGGGTTTGATGGTGACTTTTGACAGGCTGGCGACTCCCCCTGATTTGGAACCCCCTGCGCGCCAGTCCCATTTCAAGAAGCTGGTATCCTACGCGGCCCTGCTGGCTGTCGCGCTGGTGGGCGCCATGTTTGTTTCGCTGCGTGATTTCTTCGCCGATCCGGACGTTTGGTGGCACCTTAAGGTGGGCGCCACGCTTCTTTCCACCCACCGCTGGCCCAGCACGGACCCCTATTCATTCACGGCTCATGGCTTCCCCTGGATAGCTTATGAGTGGCTGGGTGAAGTGCTGCTCGCGGCCGTCTATCGGGCGTGGGGACTCCAGGGGCTCATGGCGCTCAATCTCACTCTTGCCGGGGCCATCCTGCTGGCTCTCTACGCTTTCGCGACGCTGCGCTGCCGGAATTCCAAAGCGGCTTTTGTAGTGTGCGCTGTCTCGTTGCCGTTGATCTATCTTTCCTGCACCTTGCGCCCGCAGATGCTGGGCTATCTCCTCTTGGTGCTCACCCTCATCGCTCTGGAGCGCTTTCGTCAGGGCCGCCCGGGCGCGTTGTGGCTGCTGCCGCTACTGTTCCTGGTGTGGGTCAACACGCACGGCAGCTTCGTGATCGGGCTGGGTGCGCTCGCGGTTTATGGGGCCAGCGGCTTGGTGCACATTCACTGGGGCGAACTTCGGTCCCGGCTCTGGACTTCCGGCGAACGTCTGCGCCTGGAGCTGGTTACGCTCCTGAGTCTTGTGGCGCTCACTCTTACGCCTTATGGGACGGAGGTCTGCCTCTACCCACTGAACATGGCTTTCTCCCAGCCCATCAACGTGGGTAACATCAAGGAATGGCAAGCCATGATGTTCGGCGCATTCTTTGGGAAACTATTCCTGGCCTTGGTCCTGAGCTTCTTGCTGGCCCAGGTTACCCTCCGGCCTGCCTGGCATCTGGCGGAGCTGGCGCTGTTCTTTGCCGGCATCGTTGCTGCCTGCCTGCACGTGCGCTTCGTGCTGGTTTTCGTGCCTTTCAGCGTGCCTCTGCTGGCCATGATCCTGGCCCGCTGGATTCCGTCCTACGAGCCCAGTCGCGACAAGTACCCTTTGAACGCGCTTCTGATGGTGCTGGCCCTCGCCGGCATCGTGTGGTTTTTTCCCTCGCGGGCCAAGCTCGACCGCGTGATGGAGGAGAAATATCCGGTCAAGGCGGTGACGTACCTGAAGCAGCATCCTGTCCCCAGGCCTATATACAATACGTATGGCTATGGCGGTTACTTGATCTGGCAATTGGATGGACAGAACAAGGTGTTTGTGGACGGCCGGGCGGACATTTACGAACGGGTGGGTGTGCTCGCCGACTACCTCAGCATCTCGCGGCTTGCACCCATCACACCTTTCCTGCTGGACGCCTATAACATCCAGTCTTGCCTCCTCGACCGCGACGAGCCGCTAGCGACGCTACTCGCTGCTTCGCCGGGCTGGCGGAGAGTCTATAGCGACAAGCTGAGCGCCCTGTTCGTTCGCTGCGACAAGCCTCTCGAGGCGAGGCCGAGAGCCGAGCATGACCGTTCCTGAGAAAGCAGCCAAGCCGATCGCAGCCCGGAGCGTCGAACCCTGGATGCTGCTCAAGCAGGTGTCCTCGT
>PMYF01000384.1 GCA_003171295.1 Acidobacteriota bacterium
GCCGTGTCAGCCCACTGCTTGTGGACCCAGGCCACAGACATGTCGTACGCCGATCCCATCAGTACCGAGCTCATGACCATTATGGCCGTGAGCCACACCGTCAAGGTTTGACCGCTCTCGCATTGATGCAGTGCTTTCCAGAAGGAGTGGGAATGCAGACTGGTCTTGCCATTATGCAAAGATCTGGTCTTGTCGCAGCAAGCCATACGCCACCTTCACCCCGGAGTGTCTTTCGGGGTCGCAAGCTTTTAGGCCAGCGTGATGGGTCTGGCGGTGGATTTTTCCAGCGGATATCCGCTATGCCAAGTAATTACACCAGGTGCATTCGAAACTCAAGGTCTCGTCAAAGTTTTTTTGCTCCCCTAGTCAAGTCTCTCGGCGTCTGTTGGAAAGCCGAGGTCCGGCAGGTGTGAAACCTGCCGGACAGGGTTAAATGTGGATGCCGGTCCTACTGAATGGTCACAGTCTGCGTGGTGACGCCGGTGATCGAGCCATTAGCGCCGGTGATGGTGAATGTATATGTTCCGGCGGGAGTACCTGACGAACCGCCACCGGGTCCTATGCTCCCGCCGCCAGCGCTACAGCCGATGTTCAACAGGGCGGCTCCCAGCGCTACGAAGCAGAACATTGGAAGCCACAGCTTACGCCGACGCGGAACGAAGATAATCAGAACGCCAGCGAACACAATCCCGCCGCCGCCCAACTCAGTCAACACGGCGGTCCGCTTCCTCACGTTCGCGGTCGTTGAGGCTGTTGTCGATACGGTTATGGATGCGGTTTGAGCTGCAGTTCCAGAGATGCTCACTGAGGAGGGGATCGAGCAGGTGGGATTGTAGGAAGAGACTGCGCCACTGGTAAGGGCGCAGGTGAGGCTCACGGATCCTCCGAATCCGTTAGATGGCGTCACGGTGAGCATGGACGTCCCAGACTGGCCGGGGGTTGTGATTGTGATGTTGCCGCTCGTTGAGAGGGCGAGGGCGGCGTTCACCGGCTCAGCCACGGTTACGGTTGTATTGAACGGACCAGCCCCCTGGTAGTTGCTGTCGCCGTTGTAGGCAATTGTGAAGGTGGCAGAATTGCCAACTCCAATCTGCGAGGCAGTAACTGCAATGCCGGCACTCGCGTTCTGTTCGGATTCGAATACCACTGAACCATTCGCTACATTCACGGTTCCCAGGGATGTCCCGTTCATCTGTACAGCCAGAGAGCCCGCCGGTGCGACGCCGTAGCTGTAAACGGTAATAGTCGAGCCGACTTCGACATTGGCGGTTGACTGTATAGTCGATCCGTTGGTTGGACCAGCAATCGCCGATACTGGCGCCTTCGTAATTGTGAGCTTTTGGGTGGTAGTAGAAGCTTTGTAGCTTGAGTCGCCCGAATACGCTGCGGCAAGGGTGTACGTTCCGGGGGAGAGCGTGGACGATGTGAACCCGTAGTTTGCAACGCCCTGGCTGTCGAGCGTGATGGTTGTCAGCTGCGCGCCGTTCTGGCTCAGGGTCAGCGTTCCGGTCGCCGGATTTCCCTTGGCAAGGCCCTCCGTGCCGCCATAAGGAGAGATGTTCGCGTAAAACTGCGATCCATAGACCGCGCTGGCTGGCGAGATAGCCGTCAGGTCACCGGTCTTTGCGTCATAGACGTTGAGGTTGAACTGCATGGAGCTGTTCTCAGGCGACTCGGTAACCTGAATCCCCTGGGACTGGCTGCTGGCGTTGCCTGTGTCGCCTCCGTACCTTGCATAAAGGGTGTAGGTCCCGCCGGGTAGGGCTTGAGTTGAGAACGAGGCCACACCGTTTGAGATCGCCGCGGTTATGATCCCGTCACTGTTCTCCTGTGAGTTGTCGCTCGTGAGGACGACATTGCCGGAGGCAGTGGACGGGCTGACGCCGACCTGGAAGTAAACAATTGAGCCATGAGCCACGGTGAGGGGGCTTGTGCTAAGCGAGCTTGCGCTTGTGCCCGCCGCAAGAGTGGTTGTGGTGGTGGCGAACTTGACGGTTCCCCAGTCGTTGACGAATTTGGCGACATCTATGCTTCCTATTCCCGTGGCCAAGTCGTACCCCTTGCCGGCGTTGTACCCGGCCATGAAGCTGTTCGACCCACAATTCGTACTGCCCGCCGTGCATAGCACCGAATTATTGCCTTGGGTGATGTCGTGAAAATCTGACGGATGGTTGGCCGCAAGGTTATAGATCCCGTAGTCGGCTTGTCCGAGACGCTGACCACCCTGGCTCTGAATAACCAGCGCCAAGATGCCGGCCATCGACGGCACAGCAGTCGACGTGCCGCCGACCGCGGAGGTCGTCGTAACCTGACCGTTCACCGAGCACGTTCCACCGCATCCCGTGGTCCCACTTACCGTTACGCAATCGGTATACGAATAGCTGTCCCCGTTCACGGTGTTGTCGGAGCAAATCGACCAAGCCGCGTTGAAGTACTGCGAATAGCCGTCGTCACTCATGAATGACCCGGAGAAAAACGAGACATCCGGCACATCCCGCACCGAGTCAACCGGGGTGAGGGAAGTCTGAAACGCGGGCTTCTTATAGCCGCTCATTGATCCGGAACAGGATCCGGAACTGCTGATGGTCCCAGAACAAATTGCAGCACTGCTCATGCCGCCTCCGCCGGCAAGCGTGTTCTCGGGGCCGTTACCGTATTTGTAGGGCGCGTTGTTTGCGTACGTGGTGAAAACTTCCGTTGAATCGTTCCACGGCTCTTCCGGGATGTAGCTGAGCGCAGTTCCGTAATAGGGGGGGTTGCCAAGAAGTGTCGCGGTAGTGGACGGAGCCTGGATGTACTGTTCGACGCTCGAAAGACTGGTCGAGTACAGCACATCGAAGTCTGTGCCACCAACGGCGACGTTCCAGGGAGTAGATGCAAAACCATTCACGGCCAGACCCGAGGAAGCCGCTGCGCTGAAGCTTACCCAGCTGGAATCGCAACCCGCCGATCCGGAGTCTCCGGAAGAAACGGTGATGGAGATGCCTTGGGCCGCGGCCTGCTCGTAGATCTCGTTGATGAAGGCGTTTCCCCCGGCGCCCAGGTCCTGTTCGCATGCGCCGAAGCTGATGTTAAGGATGGATACCGTGTTGTCGTCGACGGCCCGTTGCATGGCGAGAAACAGCCCATACTGCAGGTCGGTATTGGCCGAGGTATAGAGAGTAGTGAGCGCCTTTGGCGCAAAGGCCTCAGCCATCTCGACATCCACCAGGGCCTCAAGTTCGTCGCTCGTTGCGCCCGGATCGTTGCCGTCGACCACCACATTCGGCAGTTGCGCATCGGTGACGGCCGTCGCAAGAGGTTCGTTCAGAAACATCGAGCGGTAGTTGGCGACATCGGCGATCGCCGACGCGCTCAGGTTCGAGTCTCCGGCGATGCCGATCGTCACGCCGGCGCCGTTCCATGTTGTCCCGCTGTAGGCAGAGTTCATGGCCTTGTTGGGCGTGTCGTAAATGGTTGCCGCATCCCCGGCCCCGGGCAAGTAGTAGACGTCGTAATTCTCAGTTCCCCAGCTCGATGGACCGTAGATCGTCAACTCGGGCCGGACAGCACCCGGCTTAGTGGTAGTGCTGGCGTGTCCGCCGCGGATGACATGCGGCTTCGGGTAAAAATCGTTGAGCGCGGCAATCCCGCGGACTACCGGCGCCAGCGCCGCTGGAATCGACGGCGCGCTGCCGTTTGCCAGATGCAGTTTACCGTTGACCTCGTACCGGTGAATATCTGTATGGAAGGCGGCGCGCACTGCTCCCATATTGCCGGAGAAACGAATCACATTGGCGGCCGGCGAGACCTGCTCGATGGTGAAGCCGTTGGATTCAAGCCAGGTCTTCACCGTGGCAATGTCGTCTGGCCTAGCGCCAAAGCGGATACCGTACTCGGTTGGCAGGAGCCACTGGCGGTAGAGCGCTGTGCCCGGCATACTGGCGGATTTCACATAGCTGTCAAGCGCAGCCTGCTGTTCTGCGCTTCGGCCGAGTACCAACAGCAGAGTACCGGTAGAGTCCGAGTCGGAGACCTGGCCTCGGTCGAACTCCGCTTGAGCAAGAGGGTGGAGGCTGCCTCGCAGAGTAACCCGGGCAGTATCGTCGACTGGTTGAATGATGCGCGCGCGTTGCGCATGAAGCTGCGCTAATGCGATGAGCAGTGAGACTGCGAACAACAGCCTGGTAAATCTCCGTGGTGTATGGACGAAGTACGGCATAAGAATGGGTCCCGAGTTTCCTTTCTTTTTTACCGCTCCCGCGGTGGTATGTTCTGGTTGCCCTTGCAACCCTGGAACACTAAAGAAAGAAGTATAGGGGCGTCCTGATCCGTGAATCTGTGATGCAGGCTGGTCGAGGGAACAAAGTTTGATGCGAAAACGCATTTTTTAATCTTTTGCAGCGTCATGCGGCTTCTGCGCCGGTCATAATCGATCGGGGACTGAAGGAGTGGCCCGGGTGAAAGATGAGTCGTTATTCTCTCAATTCAATCAATGAAGGTTCCAGAGTGGACGTCGGGTACGACGCGCTGCTGGATAGCTACTTTTTGCAGGTGCGTGTCCCGGACGACCGTGGCGAGGTTCATCTGAAGCGCTGGCTTGGCAATGGCATGGGCAGCCTCGGTTCCGACGGCGTAGTGAGCATCCCCGAAATCATTCTTGTAGAAGCGGCCAAGTATGCTGCCATACCCTCCGATCTGCTCGATACTCTGCTCGCGGACCGCAACAGGGAACCAGAGCCGGTCGAATCCGATCCCGTCATTTATGCCGGTATGCCCAACCAGGAAGTGCGACGGCATCGACCGAGTGTCGACCCGTCCGAGGGCGTGATGATCACGATACGGCCTTCCCGGGTTTTTACAAGGGACCGTCAGTTGGCGATGGTGCTGCTCCGCGATTTTCTGGGAGACGAGCATCGGGCCCGCCGTCTTGCAAGGGAATTCGCGGCGCTCGTTGTGCGCAAACTGAGCAACAGCCGCCCTTGGCTGCTCACCGAACGCGACCTGCAGGAGGCGGTCTGCACAATCGAAACAAGGTTCGGTCTGAACTGGATTGCCGAAGCAATGTGCTATGCCGGTGAAGGCCCGCGCGTCAGGCCGGAAGCTCAACTTCGCCGCGCCGGCCGAGCCAAGAAACGTCCCGCGGCTTCTACCAATTCCAAACATCCTATGCCAGCCAGCGTCTAATGCGCATTGAGGCGGATCCAGTGGATCTGCCTCAACGGCATTCCTCTAAGAGCCGTGAGGGTAGATTTGTTGCGATCGTCAAAGCATCCGATCGTTCCTCTTGTGTGAACGCATAGAGCGAATGTGTTCTAGCCGGTGTCTTTGCAACCGCCAAAGAACCTTGCTATCGTCGAAAGCAATGAAGTGACCTGCTCAACTGAGACGTGTATTGTCGATCGTTTGGATGCAGGTATCCGTTCAAGCAGATTCCCGCGAAGCGCAATCAGCCCATCCACAATGAAGCCCATCTGTTCTCTGGAAAAGAACAGGAATGGACCGCGTGTACAGCTCACCGGGTCCAACTCTTCTGCAGTCGCAGCCTCCGCTATGGCAATTCGCAGCACGAGCGAACGAATCGCATCAGACGTGAGACAAACGTGACTGCGCTTGTCTGCCTGAATCACCAGTTGCCGCAGGTCATTCGGGAGACTCTGGTCCCAGGATGCAACCACTCGCACGCTCGCCGGTCGGTTGGCTGAGCGGTGTACCAAATGGAGTGCAGATGCACGGGTCTTCTGCTGGCAATCGCTCTCATTTGCTTGCGGCGTCTCTGGCCCAGCCAACATTTCGACTTCGGTACCTGGGAAAGGCGCGTGGTCGTCTACCGCACTCTGGCCGGACATGTGGATAGCGGATTGAGGAGCCGGGGTTACTTCGACCTGGTTCATCGGGTCCCTTTTTACCTGCTCAAAGCTGGTTCTTCGTGCAAACTGCGTACCCTTCTCGAGAGGAGCACGACCAAGAAAAATGTGGATCAAGTGCCGCGCGCAAGCCCTCAGCTGGGGAGTTGCCCGGATCCACGAAGACCGCAAAGTCGATCCTGCGGCTGATCTCCGTGCGCAGCGAGTCCGAATGAGTAAGGGCATCGTAGAACCTGACAGGGGTATTGATCGTCTTGCGGTCAATAATGTCCTCAAGAAACGCGCTGCCGGTTTGTTCCCGCAGCGGGATGTGCGTCTCGTTCAGCCAGGGGCTGTTCAACAGAATGTCGTGTCGCGCAGCGAAGCTGTGCACGCCCGCCCAGTAGGCAAGCCCGTATCCGGTGGCCGGGGTGGAATTGAGTCCTGCATTTGACTCGAGAAAGATTCCAACTCGGAACACCGGCAACGGTGCGCGGTCGAGGTCCGCCATCAGTTGCGCGTCCGGCGTCAGGCTTCCTGGCAATGCGACGGCAGCCGCCAGCGTCATGGCGCAGCCGGTAGCTGCGAAGATGCGCCGTCCCATCTTCTCCTGTAAGGACCGGGACGCCAGGGCGATCAAGAGCACTGGCCACGCGAGGGCGGCCAGCCGCCGCTCAGCATTCAGGGCACCATTGATTTGAGTTGGCAGAAAACTGCAGGTGAAGAGCAAGACCATCGCGGTTAGAGCCAAAACGTCACCTTCGTCAACTGCACGACTCCTCAGGCGAGCGAAGATTCCCGAGAGCACATGAGCCAGAGCGAACAGAGGGAACCCAAGCAGCGCAACCCTGTAGGGAACGTGGATGCCCGCAAAGGTAAAGAAGTCCACGCACTGCCCGGTGTACACGAAGAGTGCAGTCATTTTATGGAACGCAAGCGAGATTTCGCTTCCCAGGCGTGAGCGATCATAGACCAGAGCCGGCGTCACGAGGGCAGCCAGAACGGCAAAGCGCGCTATGAACTGGAGGTGCCGGTTGGCCGGTGCCGGCATCCACCGACTGAAGAGCGTTTCTAGGACCAGGTATCCGGCAAGGAGCAGCAGCGGAACTGGGTGAGAGAGAACCAGCAGTACAAGACATGCACTGAGAGTGACCAGCGCAGGCCAGGCGCCGGATCGCCGGAGCGAAACCCACGAGGCGATTGCATGAAAGAGGAAGCCGGATGCCAGACAGAAGTTGTAAAAGCCGCCCGCCAAAGACCACGTGAGAATCAACGGAAGAATCCACGCATACATCGCGGTTGTCTCGGGGCGAAACGCGCGGATGGCTCGAAGGAGTCCGGTCCAACACACAAGGACCGTGAGCGTAACGAGAGTTTTCTCCGCGGCGGCAGGGGAAGCTATCTCTTGCATCAGGGCCAGCAGGAGATAGTACAGGCTGTAGGGCTGAATGAGATGGCGGAAGGCGTACCAGTGGCCATACCACGGGTCGCCAATCAGGAGCGCCCGAATGACTGCCGAGTAATAGAGGTGAACCGGCCCGTCGCCTGACGAAATGGCTGGTTGGCGGAGCAGGAAGATGAGCACTGAGGCGAAGGCGCCGGCGACAAGACACGGCACTGCCAAGCGGCGAAACCGCGAGAGAGCCCTGCGGACCGCGCTCGAATTGCAGCTTGTTGCAATCGACGAATTCTCTTGGAGTTCAATTTCCAACTTCCGACTCCGTGGATAGCAGGACAGGGCCGAGACATCTGTCATCACCCAGATGCCCCGGCCCGACCCCCGGCAACTGAGGGCGGCCGAGGACTTGAGTAGCAATCCGATTTGCGTATGTCGCGACTTCCATGTGAGACCTGGCCGTTGCTCCCGATTTCGCATCGCGTGGAACCGCGACGATTAGAAGACGTGGAACGTGTAGATTGCTTTGGAAAAGCCGGTGGTGCTATGCAACGCGCCGACTACTGGAGGCAGGAAGCCGTAGTCGCCCTGTGGCAAATCGTGGAGCGAGACAAGCCAAACTGATGAGCCAAGCCTTTGTGGGTTGTAGGTGACGACCTCGGAGTTGCGGTCTCCACCGAAAGCCTCTCCCCCCAGCGCCGGATGAAAAGTTCG
>PMYF01000785.1 GCA_003171295.1 Acidobacteriota bacterium
GGCCCTTTGTCCGGCTTCTGGAGTCGTCCCAGGCGGAAGATCACCGCCCGCTCGTATTCCCTCATCACGTTTAAACATGCTGAAACCCACATGAAAATAATAACCACTACGGCGACGTACCCCATAATGCACTCCTTCCCGCGCTTCTGCGGCGCAGACAACCCACTTGTCAATCCGTGAACTTCCGCGGCCCCTCGGGCCGTCGTACTCCTGCTACGCGCATCATTCCAGAAGACTGCTCGAAAGCATCAAACGTTGCGCTCTCCCCTGATCCAAAACGGTTGGGAAGTCTACCGGGTTTCCGGCGCCGACTCAACCACCAAGGTCAGGCCCTCAATCTCGCGCACGCGGACTCGCGCGCCTTGGGGGATTCGCTCGGCCGCGCGAGCTCCCCACAATTCGCCGCGCACCAGTACTTTCCCCGCCGGGTTGAGGTCGGTATGCGCCACGCCCACCAAACCGATCATCCCCGCCTCGCCTGTAACCGCTTTGCGCCGTTTCGCGGCAATGGCAAAACGCAGCAGGATGACGGAGATGAAACCGAAGGGCAGCGCCACGCTCAGGGCCGTGGAGAGGTGAACTCGCGCCTCGGGCCAGGGCGACTTGACCAGGATCAAAGCTCCCAGAACCATGGCTATGATTCCGCCGGCCGCCAGCACGCCGTGCGAAGTCAGCTTTACCTCGAGCGCGAAAAGCACGAACGCCATGAGGATCAGCAAAGCTCCGGCGTAATTGATTGGCAGGAGGTTGAAGGCATAAAGCGCCAGGACGAGCGAGATCGCACCCACCACGCCGGGCGCCACCATGCCGGGATGCGTGAACTCAATGTACAGGCACACCACCCCGATTGCGCCCAGGATGAAAGCGATGTTGGGATCCGCCACCCAGGCAAGAAACGCCTCCAGTCTCGGCATGGTGTAAGGCTCAAGATCGGCATCGGCCAAGCGCATGGTCGTGGTTGTGCCGTTGAATCGCTGCACCGCTTTCCCGTCATATTTCGCAAAGATATCGCTGGGCGAGCTGGCTTCGGCGTCAATCAAGTTGTCGTCGAGCGCTTCCTTGTCGGTGAAGGAAGAACTCTTGCGGACGGCCTCTTCTGCCCGCGCCACATTGCGCCCGCGCTTCTGCGCAATGGACCGGATGTAAGCCGCGGCGTCATTCTCAATCTTCTCTTCCATCGTTTTGCCGATATCCGCCCCGCCCAGGACCACCGGGTGGGCTGCTCCCGTGTTGGTGCCCGGAGCCATCACGGCCAGATCGCCGGACAACAAGATGAAGAAGCCTGCTGAGGCGGCGCTCCCGCCGCTGGGCGAGACATAGGTGATCACCGGAACGCGCGAGTCAAAGATGGCCTGGATGATCTCGCGCATGGAAGTCATCAACCCGCCGGGCGTATTCAATTCGAGCAGAACCGCGTCGGCGTTCTCCTCATTGGCCTGACGGATGCCCCGCAGCACGTATTGTGCGCTCACCTGGTGAATCATCATATCGAGATGAATGACCACCACCCGCGGTCGCGGGCGGGCAGCGCGGACGGGGCTCAGGGGCAATCCGGCGGCGAGAAGAACCGTAAACAAAAGTGCGGGGCGCGGAATTTTGATGCTCACGGTGTTTTCCTGGAGGTCGCGGCTCCGGCATGGCCCTGCTCGACCAACTGCTGAGCTTCGTGGTTGCCGGGGTCGAGATCGAGAGCGGCCTGGCCCTGCAATCGAGCCAGTGCCGGCTGATTCAGTGAAAGATACACGTGCGCCAGCGTGAGGTGCGCCTCCACGCTGTTCTTCAGCTTGAGCGATGCCTCCAGCTCCGCGCTGGCTTCATGATGTCTGCTCTCGGCCTCGAGCGCCTGGGCGAGAAGCAGGTGTGCCTGAGGGTCAGCGGGAGTCAGGGAAACAACTTCCCTGAGCTCGCGTTCGGCTTCCGCATAGCGTTTTTCCGAGAGGAGCCTTTGCCCGAGCGCGAAGTGCGCGGTGCTGTGCTCCTGGGGCGTGGCGCTGGCCAGGCGTTCTTCCAGCGCGTTATGCAACGTCAGCGCCAGCAACCGGAAGGCGCGGCCACTATAGTTCTTCTTGAGCCGCGGCTGAGGGAGCACGTCTCCCGGTTGGTCGGCCCCGGGCCCGACCTCGTGAACGGACAGCCATTCCCCTTCGCGCTGCTCCTCCGTGTCGTCTCCCAGTTTCCCCAGAACCACGGCCCGCAGCGCATGTGCCTCGATATCGTCGTCATTCGCGCGGATCGCTTCCTGGAGGGCTTCCGCCGCCTCCTGAAAACGTTTCTGGTACCACAGGGCCACGCCACGATTGAAGCAGAAATCCGCATCCGAAGGGTCGCTTTGGCAGGCCCTGCCGAAATTCGCCAGTGCCTCGGAATATCGGCCGCGGCGGGCTTCCAAGACACCCAAATTGTTGGCCACCTCGTTGAGCGGGATCTCCCTCCAGAGCGCTTCAAAATCCCTTTCCGCAGTTTGTTCGCGGCCCAGGAAGAACGCATCGACGGCGCGCAGAAACAACGCTTCATTGAATTCGGGATCCCGTTCGTCGAGCTTGGCCAACCATTTGACGGAGTTGGGGTAGTCCTTCTGCTCAAAATAAAGCCGGCCCAGTGCGAAGGCGGCCCGATGGTCGGCGGGATCCAGGCGCTGCGACTCCAGGAAGAAATGCAAGCGGGCGGGGTCGTCAGGCGCCAGCAACCCGCGGATGTAATTCTCGAAAGCATCCAGGCGGATATCATGAAAGCGCCGTCGGAAATCTTCCTCGTTGCTCACCGTGAAGCTGGGATCGTGTGTTGCCAGCAACCGCCACGCGAGTCGCGTCTGGAGATCCAGCAGGTCTGTAAGGTTTCCCGAGGCTTCCAGAGGCTGCGAAAGTTTCAGCAGGCGAACGTCCAGGAGTTGCGCGCGGGCGGTCAAACGGTTGTCGGCAACGTCGAAATTGCCGACGATCGCCCAATCCGCGCCGAGGGTTTGCGCCACCTTGAATTCACTGGCCAGGGTCAGCGGAGTGTCGATGGGCATGCCGAGTTGCGTCGAGGCGGCATTGCGTTCGTCCCGGTCCAGCACGTAATTCTCAGGCTGCGCCAGGCAAGAGGAAAGGACTTCCGCGAAACTTTCCGAGATCCAGTTCAAATCCGCGCGAGGGCTCTGGTTTTCATACGGGAAAACCAGAATGGCGCGCATCCCCGGCGAGCCCACAAGCCACCCGGGGCAAAACAGCAGAAGCAGAAGGAATCCGACCGCTCTTTGCATGAAACCTCAACCCGACGCCGTCATTATAACACTGCCTGGGAGCAAGGTTTGGCGCAGTGATTCGGCCCGAACGCTCAATCCTTAATCGCCACCGGAAGATTCTTCATGAGTTCCACATATGCCGGGTGCTGGCTGATCTTCTTGAAGTCCGGGTCCTCGTCAATCCGCTTCGGATCGGCAAAACCATCTTCAAAAGCGCGCCGGAGGTAGCGAACCGCCTCCTCGGCTCGTCCGATCGAGGCGAAAGCCTTGGCCATGTAGAAATAGAACTGGACATCGGTTCCCCTGGCCCGGACGATCGCCCCGAGCATAGACTGCTCAGCCATAACGTTGGGGTCAAGACCGAGGGCGGTGCGGTATTCCGCCACCGCTTCGTCATACCTCTTGAGGTGGTAGTACGACGTGCCCAGGTTCAGATGGAAAGCTGCGTCGCTACCTCTCAACTCGATGGCCCGCTGGTAGTACTTCAACGACTTTCCGAACTTGTTCTCCATGAAGTATATCGTGCCAATGTTGTTCCAGGCCTCGGCGAAATCTTTGTTCAGGTGAGTCGCGTTGCTGTACGCTTTGTGGGCGTTGTGGTATTTCGTCTGTTGCTGGTAGGCAATCCCCAGTTTATTCCACAGCGCAGGGTTCTTCAAATTCGACTTCTTTAAAGCCCGGTAGTAGTAGTCCGTCGCCCCGCCATAGTCCTTCCTGGCCATAAAGATGTCAGCCCGATCTTCCAGGCTGAGGACTTTGGGAGATGCGGCTTGGGTTTGTGGCGGGGCCGCCGCGGGCGTGGAATCCTCCTGCCCGAGGCTTGTGGCAGGTGCCTGTGCCCCCCCCAGAAAATGTGCAGAAACGAACGTCATAATAAATGCGAACAAAACCGCGGTCAGCACTGTGAGTTTCATCGGTCGACCTCGCTTATGCGAGAGGGTCCTGGCGGGTCCAGAACACGGGAGCTTTAACCTTCACCCTTCCGGCTGCGGTTTCTTCTGAGCCTCCGGAGGGGTAGCCGGCTTTGATTTCTCGCCCTTGAAAATCGACACAAATTTCTTCAACACCCCGACTTTCTTTTGGTCGGAGTGTGGGGCAGTCGTGATGGAACTGTCGTTCACCACCGGAGTGGTGGATGCTGCGCCGGGCAGGGTGGTGCCACTCCCCAAGTGGAACAACCTGCTGAGAATCCCCCGGCTCCCTTGCCGGGGCATTTGTTCATGCGGTTCGGTCCCCTCAATGAAGTACTCGTTCCGAACCACCACGGAATCGCCGCCGCCCGGGAGGCTGGCGGCCATCTGGACTGGAACCGTAACGATGCCGGGCGGGGCTTCGAACGGCTGCGCATCACGATACGCGGGGACCCGGGCGGCCGACTTCATGAACTCAGTCCAGATGGGCAGGGCAGAAGCCGATCCGGAGAGCTTCAGTTCGCGATCATCGTCATACCCCACCCAAGCGACCGCCAGCAGGTTCGAATTGAACCCGGCAAACCAACCGTCATGCGAAGTCCCCGTTTTGCCGGCGGCCGGGAGCGTAAAGCCACGGCTCCGAACCCCCGCCCCCGTGCCGTTGTTCACCACGCTCTCCAGCAGGTTGACCATCAGATACGCCACGCGCGGGTCNNTAGCGCCCGCCATTCGAGAAGATCGTGTAGGCCCCGGCGATTTCCAAAGGCGTTGCGTCGTATGCTCCCAGGGCAATGGCCGGCGTCGCCAGCAGGTTGGTGTTGATCCCGGCGGCCACTGCCAGACTCCGCACTTTGTCGTATCCGACCATCTCCGCCAGGTGCACGGTGGCCACATTCAGCGAATACATCAACGCTTCCCGCAGGCTCACCTGTCCGTGGTATTCCTGCTTGTAGTTCTCCGGTTCATAAGCGTGGCCGGCGAATTGGAAGGTAGTGGGCTCGTCGTCGAGCACGGTCGCCGGGGTGACGAGCGGTTGGGAGCCGTCCACCCCGGAGCTGAGCGCGGTGGCATAAACAAAGGGCTTGAAGGATGACCCCGGCTGGCGCTTTGCCAGCACGTGATTAAGCTGGCTGCGGCCGTAATCGCGGCCCCCCACCAGCGCCTTGAGCCAGCCGGTATGCGGGTCGAGCGCGACCAGCGCCAACTGCGGCTGCAGCGCGTCTGGCGGCGGGGCATCCTTGGCCCGCTTGGACTTTCTCAACTGCTGATCCACTTCCGTGATGCCCACGCGGATTCCCTCGGAGGCTGCCTGTTGCACCTCCAGATCGAGCGTGGTGTAAATCCGGTAACTTTGAGAAAGCAGGTCGTGTTCGGTGAATTGCGAGAGCAACTGATCTTTCACCAGGTCGACGAAGTAAGGAGCCTCGATGCCCTCCACATTGCGCTGCACCACGCCCAATGGAGCCCCGCAGGCTTTTTCCGCCTCGGCGGGCGAGATCATGCCCAGATCCAACATGCTCCTGAGCACAAAGTTGCGGCGCTCTAGAGCCCGCGCGGGATACTTGTAGGGCGAGTAGATGTTCGGCCCGCGAATCACTCCGGCGAGCAAGGCAGCCTCCGTGACGTTGAGGCTGCTGACATTTTTGTTGAAGTAAGCCCCCGCCGCCTCGCCGAATCCGTAAATGGAAAAACTCCCGCGCTGGCCCAGGTAGATCTGGTTCGCGTACATTTCAAAAATCTGTTCCTTGGTCAGGCGCTGCTCCAGGAGGAGGGCCAGAAAGGTTTCCGTTATTTTACGGCCGACCCTACGCTGCGAGGTAAGCCCGAAAATGCCCCGTGCCAATTGCATGGTGAGGGTACTGCCGCCCTGTACGATTTCTTCGCTCCGGAAAAAGTCGTGCGCGGCGGAAGCGATGATGCGGTAAAAGTTCACTCCGTGATGAGAGAAAAAGCGGTGATCTTCCGCCGCCAGGACGGCATCAATCACCGGCTTGGGAAGGTCCTGGTAGCGCACCAGACGCCGCTTGGAGCGGGAATTGTCAAATAGCGTAGTGATGACTTCAGGTTCAAGCTGGTAGCTGTCCAGCGGAGCGCCACCGGAAAGTGGGGTGATGGAGGCGATGTGTCCGTCGCGGAACTCCAGTGCTGCCGGGCCCTCCTTGATGACGTCGCCCTGGAAAAATGACGCTGGCCCCGGCCGAATCTCCAGGTGATCTCCCACCCTCCGGTAGGTCCCCACCTGCGAGCCGCCCTCGTATTCAGCGTAAAGCGCCTTGCGCAGGTGCATGGCAACCGCGTCCGGAGCCACACCCTCGCCGACCGATACCCGCGTGGGCGCGGCGAACACCAGGGAAGCATTGTTGAAGATATCGCCGCTCAGCCGGGCTTCAATGACCCGCGAAAAACGAACATAGAAATAGACGAAGATTCCAATCGCCACCACGAGCCCGAGCAACCCGGCGCCCAGCAGAATCTTCTTCCATTCCCACCTTCGTGAGTTCCGCGCTCCGGCCCGCCGCAGACGGGCTCCCGGGCCGGAAGAGCCTCGCGATGCCGAAGATGGACGGACAGGCACGTTTTATATCGACCGGTTTTCCGATGAGGGCGTAAAGTGCAGTTGGAGTGTGTAAACCTTCAGATCGACGGGGACAGTGTAATCGATGTTGACGGTGACGCGGGCCGCGGTCGCGTCCACCTTGACCTGTTCCGCCTCCATGGGCAGACCCAAGTCCTGGGCCTTCCCCAGGATGTTACCTCGAATCGTGTCGACCGAGGCGCGCTGGGTCAGCCAAAAGGGGGTTTGGTTTTGGAGGTAGTCTTGGAGTTCGTAATTGTTCACATAGACGGGAATGATCTTGAAACAGGAAAAGATCACCGCGGCAAGAAAGGCAAGAGCGAAGATGGCTTTGGCAGTTCCCCTGCCTGACTCAACTCGTCGCATGATTTCCCCCGGAGAGGGCACCTTTCAGTCCTCCTAACGCCGGCGCGTGGCGAGCAAGGCGGACACAATCGCGTCCAGCTTAACATCCTGAATTTGCTTTGTCGAGCGTTGGAAGATTTCCCCCATCCCCTGCTCGAACTTGCGTTTGCCGAGTGTCACGCGGTAAGGCACGCCGATCAGATCTGCATCCTTAAACTTGACGCCCGGCCTTTCGGCGCGATCGTCAAACAGGACGTCCAGGGAGTGTGCTCGCATCTCCTCGTAGAGTTGCTCGGCGCGAGAGCGCAGCCCTGCGTCATCCATGTTGGCAGCCGTCAGGATGACGTCAAACGGGGCGATGGAAGGTGGCAGGAACATGCCATCGCGGTCGTGGTTCTGTTCCACCGCAGCGCTCAAGATCCGTTCCACACCGATGCCGTACGATCCCATGACCAGCGGGACCTCCCGGCCGTTTTCGTCCAGGACGCTGGCATGCATCATCTCGGAATAACGCCGCCCCAGCTTGAAGATGTGACCCAACTCTACCGAAATACTGGTCCGCAGCGGCCGACCGCACCGCAAGCAGAGATCGCCGGCGGAAATCACCCGCAAGTCACGGTACTCGGGGGTAAAGTGGCGGCCCGGACTCACGTTGCGCAAGTGCGTTTCGTCGCGGTTGGCGCCGGTGATCATGTTCCGGCGTCCTTCCAGCGCCTGGTCGGCGAGAATTCTCACGCCACTCAGGCCCACCGGACCGAGCGAGCCCAGGTGCGCGCCGTGCAACGCTAGAGCCTCCTCCGGTGTGGCGGGGCGGAAAACATCAGTACCCAGGGTTGCCGCCAGCTTGGTCTCGCTCAGCGTATGATCACCCCGCAGCAGGATCACCAGGGGTTTGCCCTCGCTGATGAAAACCAGGGTCTTGATCATCCGGTCGGCGCTCTGGCCGGTGGACTTCACCAAGTCGTCAATGGTCTTCAGGTCCGGGGTGGGGAAGGGTTCAGGAGCAGTATCCCCGGGAGGGTCTTCGACCGCCGGCGCCTTCGCTTGCGCCTTTTCCAGGTTTGCGGCGTAACCGCAATCGCATAGCGCGATGGAATCTTCGCCGGCGTCCGTGGGGGCAGTGAATTCGTGCGACTGCGTTCCGCCCATCGTCCCGGAATATGCCTCGACGATTACATACTTTATGCCGCAGCGGTCGAAGATGCGGCGGTACGCCTCATAATGCTTGCGATAGCTCACGTCCAACCCCGCATCGTCGAGGTCAAAGGAGTATGCATCCTTCATCCAGAATTGCCGCAGGCGCAGCAGGCCCGACTTGGGTCGAGGCTCGTCCCGGAATTTCTCCTGGATCTGGTACCAGATCTGGGGAAGCTGCTTGTAGGAGCGGAGTTCTCCCCGCGCCAGGTTGGTCATTTCCTCTTCGTGAGTCACGCCCAGGACCATTTCATGGCCGTTGCGGTCTTTGAACTTGAAGATCGTCGGACCGTAGGCATCGTAGCGCCCCGATTCTTTCCAGAGCTCCGCCGGGTTAAGTGCGGGCAGGTAGAATTCCTGCGCCCCGATGGCGTTCATCTCTTCCCGGATGATCTGCATGATTTTCAGCAGCGAGCGTTGCGCCAGGAACAGATGGGCATAGACGCCCGCCGCGACCTGGCGAATGTAGCCCGCCCGCAGCAAGAGGCGGTGGCTGGGAACTTCAGCCTCGGCGGGGTCTTCCCGCAAGGTGGGAATGAAGGCTTGACTCCAACGCATGTGGATAACCTTTCTGGCAGAGTTCGCGAGCGCCGGGCGAATCGCAGGAGGCTCACTCGCGAGGTTTCGCGCCCCAAACCCGTTAGGGCTCCAGAGGGATGGCGCGCGGCTCCGAACCGGAATCCGTCATTGTTGAAGATGCGACCGCAGATTGTCAAGGAATGCGCGACTTAGCGACCACCGGTGGGCAGAAAATGCGCCAACCTGCCGCAAAAGGCTGGAAGGATTGTGCAGCTTGCCGTAAGCGAAGGCCTGAATGTCCACCCTCGGGGGTAAGGCAAGCCAGAACGACATAACCCGGTGCGCTCGGCCAAGCTTCCTTTTAGCGGTGGTTCTGCATCCAAACCAATAGGGCTACGAGCGATAGTTGTGAATGTTACGTTTTATGCGTGTGCCATCTGTTCGCAACGTGGCAATATGGCTGTCCATGCATATGATTGACATGTAAGGCGCTATTTCTGTGTAACCAGACTGCGGCGTCTTTCGTATAAGACAGTGTGCAGGGTAATCGGAAGTTGAGCGGAGAGCGAACTCGGGAGACGACGATGACTTTGGGCCACAATTGGCAGGCCAAAATCGAGCTCAACTCTCAGGGCAAATCAAGCAGGAGGATGACTATGCGTAACAAACTTCAGTTTCTACCTCTGTTCCTGATTCTGGCGACGGGAATCGGCCGGGCTGGAGCGCCTATCCCCGATGCCCAGACCATGGCGGGCATTCAATCCCGTCTTTACCGCGCGCAAGTTTACAAACACGGCGATGTTCAGGTGGCGTATGCCAACGGCGTAGCGACCCTGACGGGAACCGTGGACAACCTGGGAAGCAAACTCGACGCCGTGAAGGCCGCNNCGTCACGAGATCGTGATGTACTACGCTTACGGGATTTTCGATAATGTGAACCTCGAAGCCCAAGGCGATAAGCTGATCGTCAGCGGGCAGGTCACCCAGCCCTTCAAGAAGGCGGACATGGGGAACATGCTGACTCGCGTGAAGGGCGTGGCCACAGTGGTCAACAACCTGGAGGTTTTACCCACCTCCAATTTCGATGACCGTCTGCGGCTGACCGTGGCGCGGGCCATTTACGGTGATCCCTTCTTCCTGCACTATGCCGACCAGCCGTTGCCCCCGATTCACATCATTGTGAAGAACGGAAACGTAACCCTGGAAGGTATGGTGGCCACAACGATGGATCGGACCAAGGCCGCGATGTCCGCCCGTGGTGCGGGACTCTCCTTCTCCGTGGTGGATAACCTGCGGGTCGAAAGGTCCTGACGGGTTAATTGGAAAGCCTTCGGGCCTGCCCTGTGCAAGTTCAGCGCAGGCCCTTTTTCTTGCCGCGTCGCCCAGCCCGGAGCCTGCGTCCGCAGTTCCGGGTCAGGGAGATGATTGCGTCGCCCACGCTCCTCCGCTAGAATGGCAGTGGGCAAGGTTAACCGCTCACTTCAACAATTCCAACCGGAGGACGCTGTTGCCGGAGAACATTCAGATTGCTTTGGCGTCGGACCACGCGGGCTTTGCCCTGAAAGAGAAGGTCCGCGAGTATCTCACGCGCAAGGGCATCGCAGTCCGGGACCTGGGGACGAATTCCCCGGCGTCGGTGGATTATCCCGACTACGCCGAGAAAGTCGCCCGGCAAGTGGCGGGTGGCCAAGCCGGTTGCGGCATTCTGGTTTGTGGTACAGGACTGGGAATGATGCTGGCGGCGAACCAGGTCCCCGGAATCCGCGCTCTTCCCTGCAACGATACTATTTCCGCCCATTTCGCCCGCGCTCATAACAACGGCAACGTTCTCACCCTGGGCAGCCGGCTTCTGGACGAAGCCACGATGGAAAAAGTCGTCGACACATGGCTTGCTACTCCTTTCGAGGGGGGGCGGCATGCAGCGCGGATCAAGAAGATCGACGCCATCGGCGAACCCTCGCACCCGGAGAAGAATCCATGAATGTTCCTTCACGCTCTCATCTGCGCCCCCTGCATGAAGTGGACCCGGAAATCGCGCGCGCCATTGACCAGGAGACGGACCGGCAGGCGCGCACACTGGAACTGATTGCTTCCGAGAATTTCGTCAGCGAGGCGGTCCTCGAGGCTCAGGGGTCAGTGCTGACCAATAAATATGCCGAGGGCCTGCCCGGCAAGCGCTATTATGGCGGATGCGAGTTTGTGGATGTGGCGGAGTCGCTCGCTATCGAACGCGCGCGGAAGCTCTTCGGCGCGGAACACGCCAACGTGCAGCCCCACTCCGGCAGCCAGGCGAACCAGGCTGTTTACATGACCGTACTGAAGCCGGGCGACACCGTGCTGGGCATGAGTCTGGCGCATGGCGGCCACCTGACGCACGGCCACCCGCTCAACTTTTCCGGCAAGATGTACAAGATCGTTTCCTACGGCGTGCGCCAGGATGCGGAGAGGATCGACTACGACGAGGTCGAGCGCCTGGCGAGGGAGCACCGGCCCAAGCTCATCCTGGCGGGGGCAAGCGCCTACCCGCGCATTCTGGATTTCGAGCGCTTCGCCGCTATTGCCCGCGAGTGCGGCGCGCTGCTGATGGTGGACATGGCGCACATTGCCGGCCTGGTGGCCGCGGGCCTCCACCCCAGCCCTATTCCGCACGCCGACTTCGTCACCACTACCACGCACAAAACCCTGCGGGGCCCGCGCGGCGGCGCCGTCTTTTGCAAAGAGCCCTATGCCAAAGACCTCGACAGGATTGTGTTCCCCGGCATCCAGGGCGGCCCCCTCATGCATGTGATTGCCGCCAAGGCCGTGTGCTTCCTGGAAGCGCTGCAGCCGGAGTTCCGCGAGTACCAGAAGCAAATCCTGGCGAACGCCCATGCGCT
>PMYF01000487.1 GCA_003171295.1 Acidobacteriota bacterium
CCTTATAGATGCGCCACCCGCGAACACGCTTCCCTCCGCAGCGCGGAACTGCACGGGCGCCCATGCCGCCGGCGTGCTCAGTCCTGGATGGCCTGGTAGGCCAGGTTAGTAGTCTTGGTTTCGAGGTCCAGTCCTCCCGTGGGATGGAGTTGCCCCAGGAAGATGGCGATGAAATCTTCCCTGGGATCAATCACGAAATGGGTGTAATAAAACCCACCCCAGAAGAAAGAGCCCACGGTACCGAGTTCCGTCAGTTCCTTGGCCTCGCTGAAATCGCCGAACCCCAGGCCGTAACCGCCTTCGTGTTTTCCCTGTACGTGGTTCTGGCTCATCAACTCCACGGACTTGCGGCTGAGGATGCGCACGCCATTCAACTCACCGCCGTTCAGCATCATTTGGGCAAAGCGGTAGTAATCCTCCGCCGTGGAACAGAGGCCGCCGCCCCCGGAAAAATAGGTTCGCGCCCCCCGGTAGGGATAGTCCGCCATGAAGGTGATCCTGTCTTCCTGAACCACTTGATCGTCTCGGATCGGCTCGAGCCCCTTATCCGCGTAGTACGCGTAGGCCGTGGCGATGCGCGCGACTTTCTCTTCCGGCGGGAAAAAGCTGGTGTCCTTCATCCCCAGGGGTTTGAAGAGCCGTTCTTCCATGAACTTGTCGAGCGGCATCCCCGAGACCACTTCCACCAGGCGGCCCAGCACGTCGTCGGCCAGGCTGTATTCCCAGGCGTCGCCCGGTTGGAAGAGCAGTGGCATGGCCGCCAGCTTCTTCACCCCTTCGCCGATCGTTCCCTCATGCCGCGAGATGCCGCTGCCGACGCCCGCAGCCTGGTACACCTTGCCGATTCTGGCGTTCCACTGATAAGTCAGCCCGGAGGTGTGCGTGAGCAGGTGGAAGATGGTGATGGGACGCTTGGCATCGACCAGCGCTCCGGGTGGAGAGGTCATGTCCTGCGGCCAAGGCGGGTCGAGGACTTTCATATTCTTGAACTCGGGGAGAAAGTCGGAGACCGGTTCGTTCAGAGTAAACCGTCCCTCTTCGTAAAGCATCATGACGGCCACGCTGGTGAGGGGCTTGGACATGGAACACATGCGGAAGATCGAGTCGGTGCGCAGGGGCTTCTTCGCGTCACGGTCGGCCATGCCCACCGCTTTAAGGTAAGCAATCTTGCCGTGCCGCGCCACCAGACTGACGCCGCCGGCGATGCGCCCGTCGTCAATGCTCTTCTGGATGGCGCTCGCGATGCGCTCCAGGCGCTGGGAGGAGAGGCCCACGTCCTCCGGGACCGCTGTCGAGCCGGTCAGCGCGGCGGCGTGTGGGGCGCGAGCCGGGGCTGGCTTGGAGTGCGTGGCCGTCTGAGACGGACCGACGCTCACCAGCGTGAACAACAACACGAGTACTGCGAAGCCTTGAGCGAGTTTCCTGGGCATGCCTGCTCCTTTGTAACCAACTTGGTCGAACGGTTGGGGGAAATCACCAGCGCTTCCCCTGGGCAATTCTCGCCGGGAGTGTACACCCCGCGGCGGCGTTTGGGAACAGTCCCGAGCGATTTGTCAGCAATGGACCCGGCCGTAGGTGGCGCATACGTGCCGCTTTCTGGCATGTATGCGGCCACAACGGTCCCTAGGGGCCACATACATTCCATAATGCGGAACGTATGCGCCACCCGCGCCTCCTATGGATGCATGGGTAGTATCCTAATTTGGTGGAGTGAGTCTCAAGATAGGGGGTCAGACCTTCAGGTCCGACAATAGCCGAACCTGCAAGCGGGGCCTTTAGGCCCTGAAGCTTCAGGGGCTTGAAGCCCCTGACTGCGTGCAGCCCGATCGTGTCGGAGCTAAAGCTCCGACCCCCTGCACTGCTCCCTCCAGCGCAGCTTTTCAAATTAGGACACTACCGATGCATCGCGATCTTTGCCCATTCGCGCCCGGCTCGGTTATGATGGAGAGGTCACTGACAGGCGATTTTGAATTCACCGAAAACCTTGGCGAGGAACCATGATCATCATCGATTCACACCTGGATCTGGCCTGGAGCGCTCTGAACTGGAATCGAGACCTGACCAAGACCATCGAAGAGATCCGCCGCTCCGAAGCGGGCATGACCGATTCCCATCGCGGCCGGAATACCGTGTCATTTCCGGAATTGCGGAGGGCGGAGGTGGCCGTGTGCCTCGCCACCGTGCTGGCACGCTCCAGCCAGTTGAACGACCCTTTGCTGGATTACCGCAGCCGGGAAGCCGCGTCCGCAATGGGCGCGGGGCACGTGGAGTTTTACCGGATCATGGAATCGCAAGGGCACCTGCGCATGCTCCGCGACGGGCCGGCGCTGGAATCGCACCTGGCGGAGTGGCAGCGCACGGGCGGCCGCGGAACACCCCTCGGTTTCATTCTGGCCATGGAAGGCGCGGACCCTATTCTCGAACCCAGCCAGGTTGAGCTTTGGTGGCAGCGCGGGCTACGCGTCGTGGAACCCGTGCACTTCGGTGTGAGTTACTACGCCCACGGCACGGGCGCGCCGGGCGGGCTGACGGCGAAAGGCCGGGAACTGCTGCGGGCCATGGAGGCGGTCGGGATGATCCTGGACGTCACGCACTTGGCGGACGAAAGCTTTTGGCAGGCCCTCGACGCCTACCACGGCCCCGTATTGGCCAGCCATCACAACTGCCGCGCCTTGGTGCCCGGAGATCGCCAGCTTGCGGATGAACAGATTCGCGCCCTCGTGGCGCGCGGAGGGGTTGTGGGGGCGGCCTTCGATTCCTGGATGCTCCAGCCGGGCTATGTCTTCGGCCAGACCGATAATTCGCTGGTGAGCATCGAGCGGGTCATCGACCATATCGACCACGTGTGCCAGTTGGCGGGCAACGCCCGCCATTCCGCGATCGGCAGCGACCTGGACGGCGGCTTCGGCACGGAACAGTCACCGCGCGAATTGAACACGATTGCGGATTTGCAGCAGATTCCGGTTTTGCTGCGCCAGCGCGGGTACAAGGAAACCGACGTCGAAGGCATCATGCACGGCAACTGGCTGCGCTTCTTCGAGCAAGCCTGGGCCAAGGGGGCGAGTTGATTGGAATTACCTGCCCTCTCCCCCTGGGGGGAAAGGGTGGACCGCCGCCGGCGTTTTCACCAGCCGGGGCGGGACGGGTGAGGGGGTCACCCAGGAACGAATTCAGAAGTACATTTCTCTGTGGCCTCTGCGCGCTCTGTGGTGAGCGTTTTCCTCGCAACGCGACACCTATTTAGGCTGATGGAAATCCACCTCGCCGGTCGCGAAGGCCGGCGGGTCAGATTGCAGCTTGGGAACCGTGAAGTACTGCGGCGGAGCATTTTCCCATTCCGGCATGCTGAGGCCCGTCGGGTCATAGACAATCTTCCCCGCCCGCACCGTCAAGCGGTTCACCAGCTTCAGGTTTCCGATCATTTTCGCATTGCCGCAATCGGTATATCCGAAGCGTCCCTTCTGAAGTTCTATCACCGCGATGTCGGCCTCACGGCCCACCGTCAGCGTGCCCAGTTCAGGCCGGTGAATCTCGCGGGCTGGATTCACCGTGGCGCGCCGGATGACGTCTTCGAGCGGCACACCCATGGCCAGGAATTTGGACATGGTCGTGATCTGATCGACGAAGGGGAAATTGATGTTGCCCGTGTGCCGGTCGGTCGAAATCGAATCGGGAATAAACCCCTGCTTGACTGCGGGCACGGCGTTGCGGAACCAGAAGCTGCCCGCGCCGTGACCCACGTCGAAGATAACCCCGCGCTGACGAGCTTCCCAGAGGAAGCTACTCACTTTTCCGTGCTCATCCAGGATGGGGAATTGCTGCGCAAAGACGTGGGTGTGGATGTCGCCGGGCCGCATATGTTTCAGGATCAGGTCGGGATAGGAGCGCTCCGGAGGGCGCGGCCAGAAATCCACCATGACGGGAACGCCGGCGAGCGTGCCGCATTCGACCGCCCGATCCACGGCCGCCCAGGGCGGATGCTCCGCGTCCCAGGGTTTATCCGTCCAGAAGTGCGCCGTCTTGACGCCCACGATAAGGTCCCGGTACTTGTGGATGGTTTCGGCGCAGAGTTGCGGGTCCATGTCGGGCACGGACTGCTCGAGGCCGCTATTCATGCCGTCGGCTACGATGTCGAGGAAAGCCAGCACGCGTACCGTGGAGCGGCCGATCACCTCTTCCTTCAGGCGCAGAAAGGTGCGGGCGCCGGAGCTGCCGGCATCGACAATCGTGGTCACGCCCGAGGCAAGCGCCAGGTCAGCGAGAATTCCCAGCGGCATGATGGGCGTGCGGCTGTCGGGCGAGAACCAGTCGGGGTCCGTACCGCCGTGCCCCGTGTGGTAATGAATGTCGAGCAAGCCCGGCGTCACGTAAAGATCCGTCACGTCGACGATCCGGCGGGCCCGCTCCGCCGGAAGGTTCTTCTCGACCGCCACGATTTTTCCACCCTGGATGGCCACATCGCGAACTTCGTCCAGACGGTTGGCCGGGTCGATAACGTGCCCGCCTTTCAGCAAAAGATCATAGTTCTGGCCCATGATTCGGGCCGGTCCGATCAAAGCCAGTCCCCACACCATGCCGGTCAATAGGTCCTTCATAATTGTCTCCTTGTGTCCTGTCGTGCCCATTTTACTGGAACTGGCGTCGCGCGCGCCGTGAATTTTTGGCTGGACCTCGCCGCCTCACCTATGTCAAGAAATCGAAAAGTGGGGTAGTGGGTCAATTTGATGTAGAGGAGGCTTTACGCCGCCATTTGGCGAGGTAAACTCGCCGCTACATCATCAAATTGACCCACTACCAAAAGCCGGTAGTGCCCTAATTTGAGAAGCTGCGCTTGACGGAGTTGTAAAGGGGGTCGGAGCTTCAGCTCCGACATGATCGGGCCGCACACAACAGGGGGCTTCAAGCCCCTGAAGCTTCAGGGCCTAAAGGCCCGGTTTAAACTCCTGCCTCTTGTCGGACCTGAAGGTCCGACCCCCTTGCTGAAAGTCACCCTGCCATACTGGGACACTACCCAAAAACGAGGGCGCTGTTTTGGTTCGGTGGTTTCGAGTAAGATAAGCATGACCACCCGCCGGCACGCCGTGAGGCAACGAGATTTCCGGGTCACTGGAGAATCTGCATGTCGTCTGTCATGAAGACGCTTTTCCTGAACCCGCCCAGCTTCGAAAACTTTGACGGAGGAGCGGGCTCGCGCTGGCCCGCCACGCGTGAAATCAAGTCCTATTGGTATCCTGTGTGGTTGAGTTACCCCGCCGGNNTACGATTTCGTCGTCCTCTTTACTTCCGCCGTGGGCTTTGAGAGCGACCTCGGCATCGTGCGCCGCATGAAGGAGGCCAAGCCGGAGCTGAAGGTGGCCTTTGTAGGTCCGGACGTCCAGACCCGGCCCGTGGAATGCCTGCGCGCCAGCCCCGATCTTGACTTCGTGGTGCGCGGCGAGTTTGACCACGCCGTGGTGGAATTCGCCGAGGGCAAACCGCTCGAGGCCATCCCGGGGGTCAGCTTCCGCAAGGCTGACGAGGTCATCCACAACCCGGCCCGTCCGCCTTTGGAGACCGAAGAGCTGGATCGGCTGCCCTTTGCCACGGAAGTCTACAAGCGCGACCTGACGATTGAAAACTACGACATTCCTTTCCTGCTTCATCCTTACGTGTCGTTTTACACCAGCCGCGGCTGCCCGGCGCTGTGCACCTTCTGCCATTGGCCGCAGACCCTCTCCGGCCACGCCTGGCGGGTGCGTTCGTCGGACAACGTCGTGGCCGAAGTCCGGCAGGCCCTCAAGCTCTTTCCGCAGGCCAAGGAGTTTTTTTTCGACGACGACACCTTCAACATCCGCAAGGACCGCGTCCTGGAGCTCTCGGCGAAATTCAAATCCGTAGGTTTTCGCTGGTCGTGCAACGCGCGCGTGCACACCGATTACGACACGCTGAAGGCCATGGCGGACGCGGGCGCCCGCCTGTTGATTGTCGGTTTCGAGTCGGGCGATCCCCAAATCCTGAAGAACATCAAGAAGGGTACAACCGTCGAAATGGGCCGGGCTTTTGTCAAGAACTGCAAGCAGGTTGGCCTCGCGGTTCACGCGGATTTCATCATTGGCCTCCCCGGTGAAACCAAGGAGACCATTGCGCGCACCATCGAGTACGCCAAGGAGCTTGACCCTGAAACGGTGCAGGTGTCCGTCGCTCATGCCTACCCGGGCACCGAGTTGTATGACTATGCCGTGAAGAATGGGTTCCTTGCATCGGAGACGCGCGCCGATGACGGCGGACACCAGTTGCCGCACCTGTCGTATCCAGGCCTGAGCCGCGAAGAGATGATGGCGGGGATGAACCATTTCTATGATGCGTACTACTTCCGCCCGCGCGTGGTGTGGCGCATCGTCCGCAAGGCCCTGTGGGATTCCCACGAGCGCCGGCGCCTCTATGAGCAGGGTGTGGAGTATCTGCACATCCGCGCCGAGCGCTGGCGGTATGCCCGGAACGGCTCGCGGGCCGGCACGCCGAACCCGGCCTCACCTTCATGATGCGTCCCCAGACCTGCAAGGCCAAGACCTGGATCCTGGTGGGGCTGATCGTGGTGTTCGGCTCCGCCGGGAACCTGTTCTTTAGCGCGGGCATGAAGCGGGTCGGCGCCATTCCGGGCTGGTCGCTGGCCGCATTACGCCCTGTCTTTGCGCACGTTTTCACTAGTCCCTGGATCTGGCTCGGCATCGTGAGCATGCTGCTGTTTCTTGCCGCGCTCATGCTGGTGTTGTCGTGGGCGGATTTCAGCTACGTACTGCCTGCCACCGCTTCCATGTATGTCCTGATTCCCTTGCTCGGGCATTTCCTGCTGGGCGAGGCCGTTGCCGCCCTGCATTGGCTGGGCGTGGCGTTGATTTGCCTGGGCGTCGTGCTGGTGGGCCGTACACCTGCCAACACGACCCGGAAGGATTGACCATGCGCACGGCTGTGGCGCTCGCCGTCCTGGTGCTTGCCGGTAGCGGCGGGGACCTTTGCGTCGCGCAGGCCATGAAGCGCATCGGTGAGGTGAAGGATTTCGCTCCCGCTGCGATTCTGCGCGTTTTGGGCCGAGCCTTTCGTGAAGGTTGGATGTGGGTGGGCGTCGTGCTGATGACGTTGGCGTTCGGCTCGCTGCT
>PMYF01000583.1 GCA_003171295.1 Acidobacteriota bacterium
GAGCTGAAAGGGGTTCTAGTCCTAGGCGCGACCAACCGAGCGGACCTGCTGGATCCCGCTGCTCTCAGGCCGGGCCGGTTTGACGAGATCGTGGAAATCCCGTTCCCCGACGAGCGCGGGCGCGGCGAAATCTTCGCTATCCATTTGAAAAACAAACCCCTTGGCCGTGGGATCAAAGTCAAGGATCTGGCCTCTCGGAGTGAAGGGTTTGGCGGTGCCGATATCCGTTCGGTTTGTACTCGCGCCGCCCGCCGCGCTGTCCGGCGAGCCGTTCAGGCGGGCAAAGATGGAGCCGCCGACCAAAACACGGTGATCATCGAGGCCAGCGACCTTGAGGCGGCGCTGGAAGAGTGTCTTCAAGAAACTAAGGCCTAGGTGACCAGCAGATGGAAACGAGCCAGAGGGTGCTCTATTTGTTCTGCTTTGCTCGCTCCCACCTCATCAGGGAGATCGAAGGGACTGGTGTGGATGGCTCCCTTTCGCTTTGGGTATTTCGGACCTCGACGGACCTCTGTGCCATCGTGAGTGAGGTGCCCCTGAAAGATTTCTGCGGAGCCGCCGCGGAACTTCGAATGCAAGACTTGGCTTGGGTGGCACCCCGCGCCCTCTGCCACGAGGAAGTCATTGAGAAAGTGAGGCGTCAATCTCCGGTGCTGCCCGTCAGCTTCGGGACTCTTTTCTCGTCGCCGGAGAGCTTGGGGGAATTCTTGGGCCTGCATCTGGAAGCCATTTCAAAGTTCCTGGATCGGGTGGCTGATCAAGATGAATGGTCGGTCAAAGGTCTGCTCGACAGAAAGCGAGCGGGGCGATCTCTGATATCTGAAAGCATAGCTGCACAGCAGGCGCAGCTTGACGCGCTGCCCCCGGGAACCCGCTATTTCCAGGAGAAACGAATCCGGGCCGGTGCGGAGAAGGAATTGAGCCTCTGGTTAAACCAAGCGTGCCGCCGAGTCGCGAGTGACCTGAGGGAGCAGGCTCCGGACTTTTGCGAATGTCCAGTGGTGCCGGGTAAGCCCCCGGAAGGCGGAACCGAGGTTGTGGTAAATTGGGCCTTTTTGCTGCCGAAAAGCTTGACCCATGCGTTTCGCGCACGAATTGACCGGTTGAACGCCGACCATGCGCCCCAAGGGCTCATTTTTGAACTATCAGGACCCTGGCCTCCCTACCGCTTCGTCCCGCCGTTATCGATGGGAGCACCCGCATGAGCTACCTGCTCTATTGCATTTTTGGCACCGCCGCGCGGCAGGACCAACAGCTACCCGCGGGCATCGGGCGGCAACCGGTGCTTGTGGTGGCACATAATGGCTTGAGCGCTGCGCTGTCTGAGCTTGGGGAATCGGACTTAGTTCCTGGTATCGCACAAACGCTTGCCTACGAAAGGGTCGTGGAACACTTCTTCCGTGACCAGACCGTAATCCCCATGCGATATGGATGCCAGCTTGAAAACGTTTCCGAAGTCATCTCCCTGCTGGAAGATCATCACGAGGAATATCAGAAGCTTCTCGTCGACCTCGAGGGCTTAAACGAAATGGGTATTCGTGTTCTTCTCGAGGAGTCCGAAGCGGGAGTTAAGACCGACGCGTCCCTTGTACCTCCAGATACGTCCCTCGGTTTCAGTAATCCCGGCACTGCCTATCTTGCGGCAAAGCGAGAACATTTCCTAGGGCTGGACCGGGCGGTTCTGGACCAGCGCCTGCTGGCGGACGAGCTTTGCGTTTCCTTGTCTGGTTTCTTCGTTCGCCGCAGGGTGGAATCCCCTGATTTGACCAGGAGCCGTCTCCTTTCCCTGTATTTTCTTGTGCCTAGGGCTTCCCTAGAGTCGTTTCGCCAAGCCACTCGTAGCCTCCGCACGAAGGAATCGGTCAAGCTGCTCTTGAGTGGTCCTTGGCCACCGTACAACTTTGTTGATTTCCTCCAACCATAGATAGAACTCCCGGATCCTGGGACCTTGACGGTTGAGGACGACTGCAGGACAGATCATCCTTCGAAAGAGGGGTTCTCGGTCTGGGGAACCCTCGCCAGAAACTTGTCACTTCCGAATCAGAGTTGAAATCCTCTCCGCCCTAGTCGAGAACCTCGCCGACCTTCCCAGTCTTGAGATTGGCCGGTGATCCAAGCCCACGATCGCCCGGATCTATTGGCGATGGCCGATTCGAGCCATGGGCCTTGCACCGTATCTACGCACCGGCCGTCTTGGCATTGCGCTGAGGGATTACATGCATCGCAACTAGGGCCGCCATTCCATAGAGTGATTTCCCTAGTCACGTGTTCTGCAAGCAACCAGTCTACCGTCTGCGCGGCATTTTCTCTTTGCATTCATGCTGATCGAGGCACCCACCGATATCTATAGAGCATGGCATCAGAACTGCCTTGCACATCATCAGGGTGGCTCTGATAGACGGTGAGCATACCCCAATTGAGACTCGGGTAGTTTGTGACCCGGAAGGAGAGTGGCTATGGCGAAGGTACAAAAGTCAACAGACTCCTCAAGCCTGGCGGAAGTAGTTGATCGGATTCTCGACAAGGGAATCGTGATCGACGCGTGGGCCAAGGTGTCATTGGTCGGAATCGAACTGTTATCCGTCGAAGCGCGCGTGGTGATCGCTTCGGTCGAGACCTACCTCAAATACGCCGAAGCAATTGGTCTGACAGCCAATGCTGCGGCTCCTGCTTAATGCTCGCTGGGAGACCGATCGCTGCCGATTGGGGGGCCATTTTATGGCCCTCCGTTTGGCAGTGAGCGGTGAGATGAAGGGACCAGAAGATCAAAGGGAGGGGAACCATGGGGAGGATGTTGGAAGACATGACTCGATTGAACGAGGAGATCCAAGCGCTGCGCGGCAGCCGTCGCGCGTTCTTGATGGAACTCTCGGTTGACAACCGGGATCGACAGAGAGACGTGCTTGATATGGTTGCCCATTTTGCAGGCAAACAAACACAAACGGCAACGAGGCTGAAAGACGGACGTATTGAATTCATGCATGACCTGCGGCGAACCGTCCGTGGGCAGTTGCGGAAAGTGCGGGCGGATATTGCGGGCGCCCGCCGAGCTTGGTCTGGCGAGGCCGCGTAGCGGCCTGGTGAGCAGGAAGCCTCCGGGAGTTGGGATTGAACCGTCCCCTTTGACCCCGCCGCTGCACTCACCGGCGGGTAGCTGACTGATTGACAGACGTCGAGGACAACGAGATTAAGGAAACTTAAGGAGAACCGACATGGGTATACTGACCAAAGACATGACTCGATTACGGGAAGAAATCCTGGAGTTACGAAGCTCACGCCAGGGACTGATCCATGATCTAGTGCGCGAGACGAAGAATCGGCGGGCTGACGTATCAAGGATGCTCGCCAACACTTCCGAAGCCCTCAGTGCCGTCGCTAAGGCAACGAAAGCCGATCGTTTGGGTACCATCGCGGACCTGAAAAGCGCCGTCGCTGACATCCTGAGTGGCGTTAGCAAGGACCTCTGTGGCATTCGACAAGTTTGGCTGACCTCGGGTACTCCAGTGCGCCGGGCTGGAGGGAAATGCGAAAAACAGACAAGGCAAGTGGCCGCGGCCAACTTGAAAGGAAGGCGGCGCGCGACAGGTCGCAAGGCCGCGCCGGTGCCCAACAAGCGAAAGCATCAAGCTGCCAACAGCCGGAATGCGGCTTAAGCTCCGACGAGCTCGAAATGCTTGGAGAGAGGAAGAGCACGATGAATGGTGACGAGGCGAACGATGTCCTGGTGGCCAGCGAAGGAGTCGAACCCCAAGGACACAGTATAATACCTGAGCCAAGCGATGAGTTCGTCTTGACCCCGCATATCAAGGCGCTGGCAGACAGGGCGCTGAGCTACCTGGATGTCGGATACGCAGTCCACTTCGCAGGGCCGGCAGGCACGGGGAAGACGACCCTGGCCCTGCACGTGGCCGCGCAAGTCGGCCGGCCGGTCGTCCTCATCCATGGCGACGACGAATTTGGCAGTTCCGACCTGATTGGCAAGAATTCCGGCTACCGCAAGTCCAAGCTCATTGATAATTATATCCACTCCGTGGTGAAAACCGAAGAAAGCATGAGCACGCTTTGGGAAGACCATCAGCTTACCACCGCCTGCCTCAACGGACACACCCTCATTTATGATGAGTTCAACCGTTCCCGGCCCGAAGCCAACAATGTGCTTCTCAGCATCCTGGAAAAGAGGATTCTCAATCTGCCTAGCCGCCGCCGGTCCGGTGAGGAGTACGTGCAAGTGCACGAGAACTTTCGGGCCATCCTGACGTCGAACCCAGAAGAATACGCCGGGGTTCATAAGACGCAGGACGCGCTGGTCGACAGGTTGATCACCATCGACCTTGGGCATTTCGATCGCGACACGGAGATTGAGATCACGAAGGCGAAGTCAGGCCTTCCCACCGAGGATGCCGAAAGGATCGTGGATATTGTCAGGGACCTGCGCGGGGTGGGTGTAAACAACCACCGCCCCACAATTCGGGCCTGTATCGCCATCGCCAAGATCCTTTCCCGCTGTAATGGGCACGCCCAGATAGGGGATTCCACCTTTTGGTGGGTTTGCCGCGACGTTCTCAAGACGGACACGGCAAAGGTCACCCATGATGGCCAGTCGCTCATGTTGGAGAAGGTGGAGGAGGCGATCCGGAAAGTTTGCGGGAACAATGGAAACGGCAACCATGCGAAGCGCCGAAAGAATCCCCACCGGGGTGCGGCGGCCTGAGAGGAGTTCGATTATGCCTATACCATTAAGAGGTCTGCGGACCATTCGTACGTTTGCCGGTCGAGTGGATCGCGTCTGCCTTCCCCACCG
>PMYF01000840.1:0-5342 GCA_003171295.1 Acidobacteriota bacterium
CAATTCCCAGCGCTGGAGCTCAATTGGGGAGTGGTCCCCAATGTTCAGCTTCATTGGATTGTGCCCCTGGCATCCTCCCGGCCACCCGGAGGACCAACTTGGTTTGGCGCAGGTGACATGGAACTCGGGGTCAAGTACCGTTTCATCCAGGAAGAAGGGAAGAGACCGCAGATCGGGATCTTCCCACTACTTGAACTCCCCACTGGCAATGTCAGCCGCGGCCTGGGCAACGGCCAAGTTTACGCCCGGTTGCCTGTGTGGGTGCAAAAGAGCCGGGGACCATGGACGAGTTATGGGGGTGGCGGCTGGGTCGTCAATCCCGCCCCGGCGATGCGGAGCCATGCCTTCGCTGGCTGGCTACTGCAACGGGATTTGGGGAAACGAATAACCCTGGGAGGGGAGATTTACTCGGAGGGAGCAAGCAGCCTCACCCTGCACTCCTCGACGGTGGTTGACCTTGGGGGCTACTACAATTTCAGCCCTCACTTCAGCCTCCTGTTCAGCGCGGGACGAGACATCAGCGGCGGCCCGCACACGGTTGCCTATCTGGGCCTTTACTGGACGTGGGGCGGAGGAGCCGAGAAAGGCCCCAAAAGGTTCCCGCCCAGCCCGCTGAGGATCGGGTCGTGAGGTTCGTGTTTGCAGGGCTTGCGCGCGAAGATGGCGTCGCCTGATTTGGTAAGGGAGGCGGCTCGCTGCGTCTTCTTCCCGGAGGGACTCAGAAACTCCGGTCCCTTCCCTGCTGTCAAGAGGGATAAGCATTCCGGCACACGCGCCTCGCCTGGCCCACGCGCTATGTGCCGAAGGAGGTAAAGCATGAGGTTTCAAAGAATCTTGGCCTCTGACGGCCGAGGTGTAATCCTGCTCATCCGGCTCCTGGTCGGAGGCGTTTTCTTTCTCGAAGGGATTAAGAAGTTCCTTTTCGTCGAGCAGTGGGGTGCTGGTCGCTTTGCCCGGATCGGGATTCCCGCTCCCGGCATCACGGGTCCCTTTGTCGGTATGATGGAGATCGTCTGCGGCTTACTGATACTCGCCGGCCTGCTCACGCGTGCCGCTTCCATTCCCTTGCTCATCGACATTGGCGTTGCGATAGCCACCACGAAGATTCCCATCCTACTCAAGAGCGGTTTCTGGCCCATGGAGGCCGAGGCCCGAACGGATTACTCGATGCTGATGGGATTGCTCTTCCTTGTCCTGGCCGGTGCCGGCGCCTGGTCGGTCGATGCCCGGCTCGCACCAAAATCGCAGGGGTCAAATTCCCCATAGCTCCCAACCTAAAACGCTGATCTCCGTCGCCACCGAACGATCTGGCTCGCTGAAAGGACTGGCTCGTGTTGCCCCGCACGCATCTCTAAAGGCGCGATTCACGCGCCAACTGTGGTGGCTGCCCGCCTGGATGAGCAGGGGAGGGACGGATGGGGGACGGATGGGGAACGATTATACAACCTTGTATTGACTTCCCTTACAGCATATGTTTCAGTTGCAAAAGGGCCTGGCAGGGCGTGGACTTCGCTGCCAACCGAAGGAGATATCCTATGCCTGGAAAAATGCCTGATAAGGCAAGGGAGTTGTTCCTGATATTTAAGGACGCTGTGCAGGCGGAGCGGGAAGCTCAAACCACGTACAAGCATGCGGCAGAGCTTTCCCAAGACAAGGAGCTGAAAGGGCTTCTGATGAGCTTCTGCAGGGATGAAGCTCGTCACGAGAAGGCGCTTGTCCACCGTTACAACCGTCTGCGCAAGAAATACGGCTTTCAGGACGAATAAAACGGCAGCAAATTGTCGCTCCGCCGTCCTGACCAGTGTAGCGGGTAATGCAAAGCTGTTCTGTAACTCTTCGGTTCTTCGACGAATCTCCAGTTCACCAGCAGGTAGCGAAGGGTTTCGCTTCTCAGAAACTCTGCGGCTTTTTGCTCTGCGCGCGCCACGCCCGATCATTACGCCTGACCTTCAGAAAAAACAGGATTCGAACTACAGCGAAGATGTTCTCCAGCGCTTGCCAGAGGTGGAGCAGGCTAACTTCGTCCTCGCGGATGGCGACGATTTGGCCCTCGTTCTGGGAGGACGCGTAAGTCTTTCGGAAGCAATCCCCTTGGTCCCAGGACGCCCAGACCGGAAACCGACCAACTAGGGCCGCGCGTGGCGCCGACATCGCCTTTTATTTCGGTGAGCGTTAAGAAGCCAGGACAGGCCATGGATAGGACGTGGTGGCAGAGATATTGCGTCTGCCCGTGGGGCGCATACATACGAAGCAATGTATGAGCCACCCGCGTCAACGGATACGGTTGATGTCCTGGTTCTCAAGCACATCTTTTGGGGCACCCAGCTTGGCGATCTTGATCATCGCACGGCCTAGCCGTTCCGTCGTTGTCACGTACTTTGGCAGAAGGGCCTTCCACACGGGATAGAGCGGCGCCATCACCGCGTAAAGCGCTCGGTACAGTTTCGTCTTCGACTTAATCCCGTGCATCGGCTGAATATATGCGGGACGGAGCATATACTGCGCCTTGAAGGGCAACCGGAGCAGTGCGTTTTCGGTCTTGCCCTTGACGCGCGCCCACATGACGCGGCCGCGCTCGGAGCTGTCGGTGCCCGCTCCCGACACATAGAGGAACGTCATGTCTGGGTTTAGCTTGGCCAAGGTTTGCGCTGCCTTCATCGTGATGTCGTACGTCACGCGTTGATATTCCTGCTCGGTCATTCCTGCNNTTTCCACGTCGCGATCGAGCAAACATTCTCGCAAGACACCCTGCCCGACCATACCTGTAGCCCCAAAGAGAATGACCTTCATGTCGATTGGCCTCTCCCTTCCAGCGGTTCTCGGGGTGGCCATAATTATACTGCGGCGACCACCCCAACCTCGTGCGTTGCGATCCCTCCGCGCGGCGTCCAAACGCCGTTCTCATGCCAGGCGCGCTCGCGAACATGCGATCCGCTCATCGAACGTCTCGGTCGTGATCCTCTGCCAAATATAGTGGCAAGCAGCGCGGCGCGCCGTCCTCCCGAGCAACGGCGCACTCAAAAGCAACCCACTTGGTCCCAGAACGCCCAGACCGGAAACTGACCCACTAGGGCCGTGCATAGCGGGGCCGCTGGGTATAGGGGATGGGATCCTCAAGACCGGCTTCCTGGAAGGCTCGCAAGCGAAGAGCACAGCTATCGCACACGCCACACGCCGCGTCCTGACCCTGGTAACACGACCAGGTGAGCGCGAAGGGGGCGCCCAATTCCCTGCCCCGGCGCACGATCTCACTCTTCCGCATTTGGATCACCGGCGTCACGATTTCGAGTTGCGTCTCGAGCTTGGTTCCGGCGGCGATCACGCGGTTGAACGCGGCATAGTATTCCGGGCGGCAATCGGGATATCCGGAACTGTCTTCCGCAACCGCACCGATGAAAATCTTGCGCGCTCCCAGCACTTCGCCCCAGGAGACCGCGATGGAAAGGAAATGCGCGTTGCGGAAGGGAACGTAGCTTGTGGGAATATCCCGCCGTTCCAGGTTGGCTCGCTCCACCGTGATGTCAGGATCGGTCAAGCTCGAACCACCGATCTGCCGCAGGTGGTCCAGCCGGCACACCAGCCGATGCTCCGCCTGGTAGAAATCTGCCAGCGCGTGGAAGGCGCGGAGTTCACAAGCTTCCGTCCGCTGCCCATATGCCACGTGCAGCATGGCGAGACGATAGTCGAGATTCGCCATCGCGGTGGTTACGCAACTGTCCATGCCCCCACTGGCCAACACGACAGCGAGAGGCTTGTCCGAGGTCCGAGGTCCGAGGTCCGTTGTCATCCCCGTGTCGTCGCTTCTCCAAAACCAATTGGTCCAGCGGGACCTGTAGTACCTGCTCTCACTGCTGGATTTGGTGTGCCGGTTGGCCCTGTTGGTCCCTTGTTATCCGTGGCTTCAAACCATGCCCGCCAAGCAGGGGGCAGATGATTGAGAAAACAGTTGGTCACGTGCTTAAGGTCGGCCGAGATAGCTGCCCACTTCCACTCCCAATCCCTATTAATAATGACGAGCCTCTCATAAGTGAGGTGGGCGGCCAAGTTATTCGCCTTCTGTTCTGCATCCTTCAAGAGTGAAGTCTTGGCCGGACGACCCCCCTTCCATTTGGTCACGTCATTTACGTAGTGCTCCGCAAGTATGAGACTCTTTTTTCTCCCTGATAGGTAATAAAAGTCCATCAGGTTTCGAAGATGGAGAACAAAGCTTTCTATGTACGCGTTCCATGTGGCCTGATCTGTCTCCCCTCGACCTTTCGAGAGAAACGATATCGTTGCTGCCAGCATATCAAGCTCATATTTAACATGGTCGGAGGCTTGCTGAAGTTCCTGCTCTGTCTTTTCTGTCTTTCCCATGCGCCACCTCTCAATTACCAATTTTCGTCTTGCCTACTGCCTACTGCTTACTGCCTTCTGCCTGCTCTTCCTCAGACTCCGCGCGCGTCCGGCTCCCAAATGAACTTGTGAATCTGCAGGCCCAGGCGAACATCCAACCCATCGCGCAGAATCCACTCCGCAAGCTGGCGGAACGGCAACGGACCGAAGACCGGCGAGAGTATTATTTCGTCCACGCGCCTATGCAGGTCATGCTTCGCCACGAAATTGCAGGCGTAGCGATAGTCGGCCTCGTCGCGAATAACGAATTTGATCTGGTCCTTCCGTTCCAGGGCTTCCAGGTTAGCCGGGCAGAATTTCCCGGCTTCACCGCTCGCCGGGCACTTGACGTCAACGACTTTCACGACCGCCCGCGGCAACCGGCCGATGGGGCGCTCTCCGCTAGTCTCGACCAGCACCCGGAACCCCTCGGCCAGCAATCGTTCCGTCAGAGGATAGACATCTTCCTGGAGCAGAGGCTCCCCACCGGTAAGCTCCACCAGTTTGCCACCCAATTGGCGAACCCGCTCGATGACTTCCTCCACGCTCATCTTCTGGCCGCCCTGAAATGCGTAAGCCGTGTCGCACCAATGGCATCGCAAGTTACAGCCCGTCAGACGGACAAAGACACAGGGGAGCCCCGTGAAGGTGGACTCTCCTTGGATCGACTTGAAAATCTCTGTGACAACCATAGGGTCACCGGCCCTGCCAATAGTCGCAAGACCCTGTCTTCATTTTACCTGATTTCCCTGGAGCCTGCCGGAACCAAGAGTGGGAGGAACCATGTTGCAAAATGGAATTCTGTATTCCAAATTGGGCCATAACACCGACAGCTTGTCGCTTATAGGTAGGTACTGGTGTCATTTGCGAGATACGGGCACTCCCCGGCGCGGTCATTCCCGCGAAAGCGGGAATCCATTCTGCAAGCCATTGGAAATGCGCCGCGGACGGACTGGATTCCCGCTTTC
>PMYF01000840.1:5406-13016 GCA_003171295.1 Acidobacteriota bacterium
CGACGAATAATGTGGGAGGGGCGAACAACATGGCCCCCCGGTTGCATCCAACAAGGCAGGAAACGAGGGAGGGGTATATGCTGAGCCACGACGAACTCGAGAAAATACGCGAGGAACGGGAAGTCCTGGATACTTGGCGCAACTACTCCCGGCACATCNNCTCACTCGCTGCCGCTGGTGTGAGGACACCTATGTATGCAAGGAGGGCGCTTGCGCCCAACAACATCAGGTGCAATTACATCCAGCGGTGGCCTTCTGGACTTGGTAGGAAACGGTGCGAAAGCGCACATTCACAACCTGGGGAGGTGAACAGGCCCTGTCTGCCCGGGACGGCTGGCAATGCATTGGCTTAAAGCAAGAGTCCGGCGGCCAAGGACAGCCGCTCCAGAAAGGTTACTCTCACGTTCTCCGTAAGAGAGTGTGACTACGGCGCAGGGGTATTCGGCCGGTACGTGGCTGAGGTTGTATCTGTTTCCCAAACCTTCACGGCCTGAACGCGCAGGCCACGCTCCCGCACCTGGGGGGCAAGCTCATCACAAAAGTACTTGGCGAGGTTTTCCGCCGAGGGATTCAATTCGTCGAAGGGCTTCAGATCGTTCAGGAAATGGTGATCCAGCCGCTCGACCAGCCCCTTGATCGCTCCCCGCAAATCCACAAAATCCATTAGCAACCCTGTAGAGTTGAGCTGCTCGCCATCCACCATGACCTGGACCTTGTAATTGTGTCCGTGAACGTTTTCGCACTTGCCCTTATACCCGCGCAGGGCATGGCCCGCGGCAAAGGTATACTCGACCGAGATTTCAAACATTGTGACTCCACTCGTTGGGGTCCGTTGCCTGGGGCAGAGCCCGGCGCCTGGAATCCACTGACGACGGACAACCCACCACGGACTAGCCCTCATCATTCTCGCATGAAAACCTTCACGTCATCCAGCCGATTCGTTTTGCGATACTGCGGCAGGCTCTCCAGGAAGACGCGTCCGTAAGGCTTGCGCATCATGCGGTGATCCAGCATCACCAGCACGCCGCGGTCGCTCTCACTGCGGATCAAGCGGCCGAATCCCTGCTTGAGCGTAATGACCGCCTGCGGCACCTGGTATTCCGTGAAGGCGTTGCCCCCCTCCTCGTTAATCTGCCGGATGCGCGCGGCAGTCACCGGGTCGCTGGGTACGGCGAAAGGCAGGCGGTCGATGAGCACGGCGCTAAGTTGCTCACCTTGCACATCCACACCCTGCCAAAAGGAACTGG
The DNA here is from genome assembly GCA_003171295.1 of Acidobacteriota bacterium. GTDB lineage: Bacteria > Acidobacteriota > Terriglobia > UBA7540 > UBA7540 > Bog-366. The sequence continues at coordinate 6,654 of PMYF01000840.1, forward strand.
TGCCAAACAGCACCGCGTGGGGAGTCTTGCGGAAGCGGTCCAGCAACTCCGTGCGCGGCATCGAACCCTGGAGCAGCAGCGGATAGCGCAGGTGCGGCCGCACGCGCTCATAGACGTCGCGCATCTGCACATAGGAAGTGAAAAGCACGAAGGCGCGCCCGCGCGTGGCTTTCAGCAGTTGCACCACTTCCTCCGCCGCCAGGCGCGCAAAATCCGGCTCGCGGGGATCGGGCAGATGCAGCGGCGTGTAGAGCAAGGCTTGGCTCGCGTAGTCGAAGTGCGAGTCGAGGATCCGCTCTTTGATGTTCTGAACTCCCAGCCGTCGCTTGATGAAATCGAACGTGCCGCCCACGGCCAGCGTGGCCGAAGTCAGGATGACGGTCTCCACCCGCTCGAACAGCCGCTCGCGCAACAGCGCGGAAACATCGATCGGGGTGGCTTGCAGGAATACCCCGCGCCCGCGCCGCTCCCACCAATACACCATGTTACGCTCGTGACTTTCCAGGACCAATTCGAAGGCCGCGCGCAGTTCCTTAGCGCGCCGGGTCAGATTGTGGACCTCTTCCGGGCGTTCCACTAAACGGCTCAACTCGGTCTCGAGGAGAAGGAAAGCATTCCCGAGGCCCGTGTAGGCCCCGCGATGGACCTCCAGGAAACTGTCACGATTGTCAAAGTTCGTGCGGCCTTCGGCAGCCGGAAAGAGCTCGAAGAAGAGGTCGGCGCGGCGCCGCAGTTCCCCCACGGCGCCCAGAACCTCCGGGCTGCGCAGGCTCTTCATGCGCAGGGTCGCTTCCGTGTCCCGAGCCAGTTCCTCCACCCGGTAGTTGCTCACTTCCACGCCGAAATACCGCGTGGCGACGTCTTCCATCTCATGGGCTTCGTCGAAGACGAGCGCCGCATAATCCGGCAGCAGCGCGGCATAATCCGACTGCCGCAGCGCGAGATCAGCAAAGAAGAGATGATGATTGACGATGATCAAATCGGATTCCGCCGCCTGCTGGTGCATCCAGGTGATGAAGCAGCGTTCGAACTGCGCGCACTTCTGCCCCGTGCAGTTCTCGCGGCGCGCGTCCACGTGCGCCCAAAGAGTGCTCGCATCCGGCAGCCAGCCCAGTTCGGCGCGGTCGCCCGTCTTGGTGCGCGCCTCCCAGTCGCGGAGCTTGGGGTACTGCCCGACTTCCTCTATGCCGTTCAGTACGGGCTGCTTTTCCAGGTCGTAGAGCTTTTGCCGGCAGAGATAGTTCTGCCGCCCCTTCATCAGCGTGACGCGCAGCTCCGGAAAAAGCTTCCGCAAAAAGGGAATGTCTTTGTAAAAGAGCTGCTCTTGCAGGTTCTTCGTTCCCGTGGAGATCACCGCACGCAGCCCACTGCGCATCAGCGGCACAAGATACGCCAGCGTCTTGCCCGTTCCGGTCCCCGCTTCCACGATCAGGTGCTGGCGGTGTTCGAGCGCCGTCTCCACGCTCTCCGCCATCTCGAGTTGCCCCGCCCGATACTCATATTGGGGATGGTGGCGCGCCAGCCACCCGCCCGGCGCGAAAACCTTTTCGAGCGGGAGTTTGTCCGACGCCTTTTTGCTTGGAGTCGCCATAATGAGCAATCTGCTTCGAGCGCCCAGCGTTCAGCCTTTAGCTGCGAACTCAAACCTCTCCCGTGGAGTCGAAGACCCGCCGTGACGGAAGAGGGGTCCTCAGATAGGAGGGCGGCCCTGACTGTGGCACCCTGACTTCTGACTCCGGTTTTCTATCCTCTTGACAGGTCTGCGGCAGGGAATCGAAGTTGGTCCGTCGCAGCGCACCACCCACGCTGGGGCATGGGGCAACGCCAGCTCGCGAACCATCCCTGCGGCCCGGAGGCCAATATTCGCACAAGCTGGCGTGACAGCACGAAGTAGAAAGGATAACATAGAGGTGAATCGCCGGTGTGAGGCAACTGGAACCGCTGAGGGCAAGCCTTGCGGCCGTTCGATACATTCGCCTTTCGACTTTTGACTTTCGACGCAGCTTTTCTATGCCCCACCTTCCTCGCATCGTGATTCTCGGCCGCCCCAACGTGGGCAAATCCACCTTATTCAACCACCTCTGCGGGCGCCGCCGCGCGCTGGTGGGTGACGAACCCGGCATGACGCGCGACCGCCTATATGCTCGCGCCGAGTGGCTGGGCAAGCCGTTCGAGGTGATCGACACGGGCGGGATCATCCCCGCGGAGGATGACCTGATCGCCACGGAGATCTTCAGCCAGGCGAAGAAAGCCATTGCGGAAGCTGCCCATCTGATCCTGGTGGTGGACGCCCGCGACGGAGTGGTGCCACTCGATGAGGAACTTGCCCACCGGTTGCATCACCTAGGGAAAAATCTGGCGCTGGCCGTGAACAAGGTTGACGCCATGCAGCACTCGCCGCTCGTGGCGGAGTTTCACCGTCTGGGGATCAAACACATCTTCCCCATCTCCGCCGAACACGGGCGGGGGGTGGATGACTTGCTCGACCACGTGACAGCAGCCTTTCCCCTCGCTGCGCGGGCCGATTCTGCAGCGCCCGATGATCAGACTGACTCCGCCAGGAACACCAGGGCGGCCCCCACCGCCACGCCCGAGGGGGAAGATGCACTGGCTGCCCGGCCTGATTCCGGCTCGTCCCTTGGCGCTGATCAATCGCCCACGGGTCCAATCAGCGTGGCCATTATTGGCCGGCCCAATGTGGGCAAGTCCACACTATTGAACCAACTCCTCAACGAGGAGCGCTCCATCGTCTCCCCCGTGCCCGGGACGACGCGTGATGCCGTGGACGCGGAATTTGAGCGCGACGGCCTCCATTTTCACTTCATCGACACGGCGGGCATCCGGCGGAAGGGCAAAACCAAGCTACTGGCTGAGAAGCTGAGCGTCATCCAGGCGCGCAAGTACCTGGAGCGTGCGGACGTGGCGCTGCTGATTCTGGACGCGCAGGAAGGCGTTAACGCGCTCGATACCCACATCGGAGGATATGCGCACGAGAGCCGGCGGTCAGTGGTCATTGTGGTGAATAAATGGGACGCCATCAGCAAGGGGCCGACCACCACCCAGGATTTTACGCGCCAGATTCGGGAACGCATGAAATACCTGGACTACGCTCCCGTGGTTTTTGTCTCGGCGTTGCGCGGGCAACGGATGGGAAGTCTGCTGAAAGCCATCGTGCAAGTCGCCGCAGGCCGGCGCCAGCGGGTCAGCACGGGGGAAATGAATCGTTTTCTGGCCGAAGTGGATTTCGACCGCGCCTCCACCCCCGCCAAAAAGCCCACGCGCGTTTACTACCTGACGCAAGCCGGTGTGGCGCCGCCGACCTTCATCGCCTTCACCAACCGCTCGGGCAAACTCCACTTCTCTTTCGAGCGCTTTCTCGAGAACCGCATCCGCGAGAGATTTGGCTTTGTGGGCACCCCGATCATCATCAAATCCAGGGCCAGCAAGTAGCCGGTGACCGGCCCCTGGTGCGGCCCCCTGCAGATCGCTCCCAAACGAATACGTGACCATATGGTAAATATATTATTCGGAGCACCCAGCAGCAACCAGCTTTCACGCTGCGAGCGGGGATGCTATACTTCGCAGGAGTTAGTGAGGGCATTGATTGGGGGCTAAATCGTGTCCGGAAAAGCAATCGAGTCCCGGAAGGGAGATCTGGTTTCATGTCCTGGGAAATGGCAGGCGTTCGCACTGTTTTCGTTATCATTATCATCGCAGCCTGTATGCAGTTTCGTCCTTTTGGGTTGTCTGGGATTAGATCCGTACTCTTTGGGATAGCTCTGGGCGTTTTCTTTACTTTCTTTGAAATGCGGCTGGAGAGGGCCAGCTTGAAGCGCCTCATTGGTGCGGCGGTGGGATCAATCCTGGGCATTTTAGGTGCCTTCATGATCAGCCATCTGCTGTACATGACGTCGATTGATAAGGGCGCCATTTCGTTCTTTCAGGTAACCCTCCTCTTATTGATGGCCTACGTGGGGTTAGTACTGGGAGCTAATAAGGGGGACCTGCTTAACCTTTCCGCGTTGGGTGGACTGTTTACCACCGAGCGGCAGCCGCGGAAGAATTTCAAGGTGCTCGACACCAGCGTTATCATCGACGGCCGCATCGCAGACGTCTGCGAGACAGGGTTCGTCGACGGCACCCTGATTGTCGCGCAGTTTGTGCTGCGAGAACTGCAATTGGTAGCCGACTCTTCTGATCCGCTGAAACGTAATCGCGGCCGCAGGGGTTTGGACATCCTGCAGCGCATGCAAAAGATGGCCAATCTCACGGTGCAGATTGTGGAGGAGGATTTTCCACAAGTCCGGGAAGTCGACCTGAAACTCATCGAACTGGCGCGGCATTATGAGGGCAAGATCGTTACCAATGACTTCAACTTGAACAAAGTCGCCCAACTCCAGGGGCTGCCGGTGCTCAATGTCAACGAACTCGCGAACGCGCTGAAACCGGTAGTACTACCTGGCGAAATTATGCGGGTCTTCATCTTGAAAGAAGGTAAGGAATACAACCAGGGTGTCGCCTACCTGGATGACGGCACCATGGTGGTGGTGGACAATGCCAAGAAGATGATCTCCAAGACCATCGATATTTCCGTAACCAGCGTCCTGCAGACTACGGCCGGAAAGATGATCTTCGGCAAATTCGACGAACGCCGAACCATGGTCGAAGCGGTCCACCAGTAGGTACGGATTCTTAGGGAAGCAGGGCGACGGATCCTGGTCGGGCTCCGTCGCCTTTATTTTCATGGGGACTTCGGCCGTTTGCAGCCAGTGCTTCGGGATGGTCAACCGGACTCCGGACCCGGGGCGCTGAACCATGGAGAGGGCATGAGAGTCTTGGCGATTATCCCGGCGGCGGGCATGGGCCTGAGGATGGGCGGAGGCACACCCAAACAGTTCCTCTCCCTTGAGGGTGTACCCATCTTTGTGCACACGCTGCGGAAGTTTGCTGCTTCTGACGCCATTGACGAAATCTTTCTGGGACTGCGCGTCGAAGACATGGAGCGCGGCTTAACGGAAGTCAATCATGAGCGCTTTTCGAAGCCCGTACGCCTGGTGCCAGGCGGGGCATCCCGGCAGGAAACAGTGGCACGGTGCCTCGCCGAAGCGCCCACCACCACGGAGATTGTGGTCGTCCACGACGCGGTACGCCCCTTCATCGAACTGGATATGATCCGCCAGGTGGTCGAAGCGGCGCGCAAAGGGGGCGCCGCCATCCTGGGCATCCTCAGTGTGGATACGGTAAAGCAGGTGGAACGGCAGACCATTCTGGGGACCATACCGCGTGAACGGATTGCGCTGGCCCAAACACCCCAGGCATTCCGGTACAACCTTCTGCGGGAGGCGGTAGACCGTGCTCAGGCAGAGGGTTTCTGCGGCACCGACGAATCCAGCCTGCTGGAGCACCAGGGGCACAACGTAACGATCCTGATGGGATCGGATCGGAACATCAAGATTACCAAGCCCTCGGACCTGCCTTTGGCCCGCCTCTACATTGCCCAGGAACGCGAGTCCATCCAGCCTGACGCCTGACTTAGGGAAGTATGTGTCCTTCACGTAAGGCCCGGAAATCAGCGGCGACGCGCGGCTTCGAAAGCCCGCTGCGCGCCGGTATTGGCAACGACGTGCACCGATTGGCCGCAGGGCGCAAGCTGATCCTGGGCGGCGTGCACATCCTGTGGGACAAAGGTCCGCTCGGACATTCCGATGGCGACGCGCTCGCTCATGCCATCTGCGATGCCTTGCTGGGAGCGGCGGCCCTCGGCGACATCGGGCGGCACTTCCCCAATACCTCTCCCCGGTGGAAGGATGCTTCGAGCCTCCTCTTCCTTCGGCGCGTCCGCCAGTTGATTGCCGCAGCCGGATACGGCATCGTCAATATCGACGCCACGGTCGGCCTTGAGCAACCCAAGCTTGCTCTCTACATTCCGCGCATTATCCGCAAGGTGGCGGCAGCTCTCGGTTTGAAACCCGGGCTGGTTAGCGTGAAGGCCAAGAGCGGTGAAGGCCTGGATGCGGTCGGCCGCGGCGAGGCCATTCGCGCGGACGCTATTGTCTTACTAAGGGAGCTTTGAACACTCTCCCTTGGACACAAGGAAAGCGAAGATGAATCTTAAACACCTCGGAGACGCCTTGGATCATTGGAAGGGGTCGGTCATCGAACTGATCGGTGACAAAAAGCTGCGAGTAGTACCCATGCTCACCGATCAAGGCCAATGGAAACAAGAACACTTCGAAACCTACGCGCGGCTGTTGCACCTGAAACCCGAGGATGTTCTCAAGAGGGACCATCTTTTCTCCAGCCAGAAGCGCGACGATTACTTTTCCGATCTCGGAGAACATGACTTATTCCTTGATCCGGATA
>PMYF01000840.1:13029-16492 GCA_003171295.1 Acidobacteriota bacterium
GTCCCATGTTCGCATACGATTCCGGTGCTGTAAGCATGGTGGTCATATCTCAGAGCCAGAAGCGAATCAAGGAAGCGTCAGATCGCATTCACTCCTGCCTTGGCCTTGTTGCTTCCGCCCGGATCATCCAATAGCCTCAAACCCAGTAGTTCCGCCGAGTATTGTGGCGCTCCCGCGGCTTGGTTATAATCCCGCGCGAACGTAGGAAAAGGGCTATGGGCAAAACTGCACCAAAGATCGCCAGGAAGTTTGTGGTCACCGGGCGGGTCCAGGGGGTAGGTTACCGCTTTTTCGCCGAGCGGTGGGCCTCTCAACTCGGCATCAGTGGGTACGTCAAGAATCTCTGGGATGGCAACGTGGAGGTCTACGCCATCGGTACCCCCATCGCCATCGAGGAATTCAGGCGCCAGCTCGTGGAAGGGCCACGCAGTGCCCATGTGACCAATATCATGGAATCGGACGAGCCCGTGGACAAGCGCTGCAACCGTTTCGCGATCGAGGGCGGTTGGTAAACGACATCAAAACAACGGAGGAAATGTGATCGACCTTAAGAAGCTGATTCGCGAAATTCCCGATTATCCCAAGCCGGGCATCCTGTTCTACGACATCACCACGCTGCTGAAAGATCCCGTCGGACTGCATTGGGCCGTAGACATACTCGCCAATTCTTATCTGCCACAGAAGATTGATCAGGTCATCGGCATCGAGGCGCGGGGTTTTATTTTTGCGCCCCTGATCGCCTATCGGTTGAATGCGGGATTTGTGCCGGCGCGCAAACCCAATAAGCTGCCCGCGAAGCGCGCCAGAGAGTCCTACAATCTGGAATATGGAACAGACGCGGTGGAAATTCACCGCGACGCCATCCTCCCGGGGCAGGAAGTGTTAATCATCGACGACCTGCTGGCGACCGGCGGGACCGCCGCGGCCACGGCGCGGCTGGTGGAATCCTTGGGCGGCCACGTGGCCGGCATGGGGTTTGTGATCGAGCTGGAGGAATTGAAGGGCCGCGAGAAGTTGAGCCAATACCAGATTCAGTCGGTTCTGAAGTACTAAACAGCAGTTGAAGGTTGAAAAGTTGAGAGAGACCGGACCTCTATTCCAACCTTTGACTTTCATTTACGGCTGCAGGGTGCGCTGCCTCACTCCTACGAAGACCCCTCCTCCTTGGGCGGCGCCAGCGTCTTCAGGATTTCATCCAGGAAAAACTCTTCCGGCAGCGAACCTTCGATGAAAGCTCCTCCATTTACGACGGTCTTGGGCACGGCGTAAACGCGGTAGGCGCTGGCCAGCTCGGGGAATTCCGTAGCTTCGACGCCATCCGCCCGCACGAAATCACTTTCCAAGGCGAATTGATAGGCCAGGCGCACGGCCTGGGGGCAGTGGGGTCAACTGGGCGTGGAGAAGACTTCCAGATGCAGCGGCTGCGTGAGTTGGGACAACTTCTCGCGGCTTTCCGGCTTCAATCCGGAATCCTCTTTTGAAACCGCCAGGATGGCATCGAGCAGCGTCGAGAATTCATAGCCGCCGGGCAGGCCGAAGAAACGAATGCCGAAGTCTTTGCCGTTGCGGATGACCGTGGCGGGAACTTTGTCGACCGCGTACTCGGTTACCTTCTCCTTTTCGAGAAGGAAGTTGTAAGTCTCGAGGGAGAGCTTGTCGGAAATCTGCGCCAGTTCTTCGAGCAACTCCCGGGTTTCGCGCCCGTATTCCAGATTCAACTCCTGGGTAAAATGGATCAGCTTGACCGGGCTCACCATTTCCTGCAGTCTGACGCGTATTTCCCCAACATCCGAATCGCGAAGTAGTCCCATGGATTCTCCTTGACGAAGCACGATGAGGGTTCGCGGACCAACTCGCGCTGGTCCACCAAGCCGCCTGCTCTTTCAGATGCGCGAGAGAAGAAAGCGTTGCGGGAAAAGGGCGACCTACCGATTTGTAGTGGAAAGGCTTTTGGGAACTCGGGAATGGTGAATGCTCAAGGAAGCGTCTTTCCGCCGGGTGATCAGCGGGTAGCGTGAGTATCGTCATTCAGCTGCGAGGTTTTCGAGACGTTGCAGTGTGTCTGGGTATCGACGGACAAGGAGGACCAGGGCAGCCGCTTGCGCATTGGGCTTTGCGCGCCCCTGTTCCCACTTTTCGAAGGTTCTTTCGTTGATATGAAGCTTTCGCGCGAACACCGACCGGGAGCAGCGGAGTTTCGCCCGTGTTTCCATGATCATCTCGGAATCTACCTTGGGAAGTGGCTTTGCCTCGACCTTGTAGCCGCGGAGCGTGACCCTGCCGATACGAGCGCCCTTCATCTCAGCGACGCCTTCCATCAGTTCGTCAAAGATTCTCCTTTTTGCCATCTAGCTTTCCGCTTCCGCGTCGAATCCGAACTTTTTCATCTTATAGCGCAGCGCATCACGCGAGATATCCAGCAGCTTGGCGGCGTGCGTCTGGTTGCCCACGGTCTGCTTGAGCGCCAAGCCCACCAGTTCACGCTCCACCTCTTCGAGCGAAGTACCCTGCTTGGGCAACTCGAGCACCGGGAGCATTCTTCCCGAGGGCAGCGGCCGCCAGGAAGCATAGGTGTTGCTAACCATCAAGGGAGTGTCCATAGACTCCCCCTCCGGGATACTTACCGGCAGGGGAGTTTCGTACCCCTGCTTCTGCCCGGTCACCTGGACGGGCAGGTAGGTGGGGCGGATGTAGTCCGAGTCCTCCAGGATCATGGCGCGCTCCACAGCGTTTTTCAGCTCACGGACATTCCCCGGCCAGTCATACTGCAACATCAGATCACGAGTTTCCTGGGTGATACCCTTCAAGTTTTTGCGAAAACGGTAGTTGTAACGGTCGATGAAAAACTCCACGAGGGGCACGATATCTTCCTTGCGATGCCGCAGAGGCGGAATAAAAATGGGGATGACGCTGAGCCGGTAGAACAGGTCCTGGCGGAAGGTGGCCTCCCGCACACCCTGTTCCAGGTCACGGTTGGAGGCGGCGATGACCCGAATATCCACCGCGATATCCTTCACGCCTCCGATGCGGCGAATGGTTTGATCTTCCAATCCCCGCAGCAGTTTCGCCTGCAAATATGTGGACATCTCACCGATTTCGTCCAGGAAAAGCGTTCCGCCGTCCGCGATTTCAAACAGGCCTTTCTTCTGCGCCTTGGCGTCGGTAAAGGCGCCGCGCTCGTGCCCGAAGAGCTCGGCTTCCATAAGGGTCTCGGGAATCGCGGAGCAGTTGATCNNAGGTCCTTTCCCGTGCCGCTTTCCCCTTGGATCAGTACGGTCGAGGTTTCGCTCACCGCCACCTTGCGCACAAAGTTCATCAGGTCCAGCATGCGGGGCGATTTTCCGACGACCTCGTGATAACCGGAGCGCTTGCGGACCTCGGCGCGCAGGCTGTCGCGCTCGGAGCGCAGGCTCGAGCGGTCGATAGCATTCGCCAGGGTAACCTGCAGCTCGTCAAAGTCGAG
>PMYF01000593.1:0-14706 GCA_003171295.1 Acidobacteriota bacterium
CTGCCCGAAAGCTCTACTCGTCTCCTCGACCTCCTCATCGCTCGGGCCGCTGTGACGCCTTGCCCGGTCGGCGAACTCCTCGACCTCGAGGGGGAGCAGGGCGGAGGCTGGCATGTTGGCCGGGCGGCGCAATGCCTAGTCGTGTAGCCTGACGAAATTCTCCCAATCGTAGGTGTCGCCCATCTCTGCCGGGCGGGTATGGCTCNNGCTCGTCTCCTTCCCGGCGTCCTGTATTATGGAGGTGACGGGACCGTGGAAGAAGACCACCGTCTTGGGTCGGACAGCAGGGATTTCGAACGTCAAGTCCCACATGTCCTCCCGGACTATCAGTATCCCGCCCTCGTCCATACGGGGCTTCCCGTCCTTGAGGACGGCTTGGGGTATCGGCTTCCGGGCTTCCTCTTCCCGCTCACGGAGTTCCTCAAACCACTCCTCGTCCTCCTGGCGATGCCTCAAGATTTCCTCTTCTTTCTCTGGCGAGAGCGACGGCGCTGGTAGCGCTTCCCTGGTAGACTTCAACTGATAGCTTTCACTGGTAGGTTTACTGATAGGCTTTGTAGCTCCAGGGAGCTACCCCTGGTCTCCTGGGAATACCTTTGAACACTTCCTTATTGCCCACAGGGATAACTTCCCGCAGGAGGTATTTGGTGGTGCTTCCCTCCCGCTGTCTGCTGTTGACGGTCTTGAAGAACCCAAGGTACTCAAGCCAAGCGAGCGCCCGCTTGACCGTGGCGGGGCTATGGCCCGACTCCCTGGCAATCGTCCCGATGCTCGGCCATGAGAAGCCTTCCGTCTTGGCGTGATCGGCCCGCGCCATCGCCACGGTCTTGATGGCGACCGGGGAGATGGCCTTGCCTTTCGGCTCGCCTGCCGTCCCGGCCGTCCTGCCCTCGGGAATCTCCGTGTTGTCCACCGCGTGCTTGTGGCTATACACTCTGCGCCTCCCCGGCCTTCCTGTCCCTCCGGCGAAGCCCGTTCTTCTTGGCAATCTGGTAGACCGTAGAGATTGTGGTTTGGTTCTTGACGGCCACGGTCTGGAGCGTGAGTTTCCCCTCCCACAGGTCCCGGATAATGTTCTCTTTCATTTCCGGCCTGAATTTATTAACTCGATTTTCTAAGTCCATTTCATCTCCTCTTTCGTTCGCTTATCACTCCGTACAAGAAATAGTTTCCGTAGTTTGAATATTCCATTTACCCCCCTCTGACCGCAGAAATTGGAGTGCAATGGACCAGGCGTTACATGCAACGATATGAAACTACATGGCCAAACCTTATTTTCCTGGCTACTGATGGTTTCTGTTCAAGTGTAGCCCGCATCTTTTTGCGTTAACTGGTGAACTGGTGTTTGAGGGGGGAGTTCCAGGGACTTTTGTTGAAATGGTTGGACTCAGGTCTGCTTGACCTCACTTGGGGGCCTTCTTCGCCGGAATGAACTCCAGCCACGCCGTCAAAGCAGACACAAAGGCTTCCTCCTGCTCAATGGTGTGACTCGGGCTGTGGGGTTTAATACGACGAACCAAGTCACGGTCCCGGCGACCCCAGCGGCGTTCGGCTTCGCTGTCACGCTGAAATTCGACGACAAGAGAATGCGTGCAATATCCGCCTCTGAATTGGCCCACGCCTGTAGCTGCTACTTAGATGCAGCGATAATAACAATTCGGGTAAACGACAAAAATGAACTACGTACGCCAATTATGGGAGCAACTTTCGCCGCACGGATTTCTGCTCCCAACTTCTAATGCGAGGTACGCAAATGCAAGGCACAATGGTTGAAATGGTCGAAAACGCTATCATCCCGGAGGCGGACCCCGAGGCCCAGGCCGGCACGACTTAAGCTGACGACAGCACAATTGAAAACCAGCTAACGCAGGAAATCTTCGACCTCTGGTCGAACCATGTTCGACTGAGCGCCAACCGCAAGACGACAGCCAAGGAACTGCGCCAAATCCGTGTAAGCCTGGCGGAGAGATTGGCCGCAATGAAATCCCTATTGTTCCATCCCGGAGGAGGCGGGCAGTGGAGGTCGTGGTTGCGAGAGAGGGGAATCCCGCGCAGCACTGCTGACCGCTTCGTCGCCCGGCACGCCGAAACGCTATGCAGTCACAATGACAATGTGCCCACTGGGGCAATTTCCGAACCAGCAAAGCCGACCGCCGACAAGCTGGCCGAGGCTGTGTGGTCTGCTCTAAGGAATGTGCTGACCGCGGGCGAGTCCGTCGTCCAGTTCATCGGCTGCATCGCGAAGGTTTCTGGTGTCGCCGACGAGTGGCGCGAGGAGGGGTTGGTGATTCTCAATGCGATCCCCGAAGCTGCCGATGGATTGCCCGGTTCGGCTTCGCCGCAAAGTGACCCGGCTTCTCAGCCCTCCGATGACGGCGATGCCGAGGGCGCGGAGCCTGCGGCAGAGACAGCGACCGCAACTCCGGCGAACGAGGCACTTGCTGGCGTTACCGAAGGGCACATGGAAGAAGTGCTGTAATCCCCATCGTGGGCCGAGGGTCATCGGGCCAAGAATTCGGAAGAATGCCCGGACACTTGACGCTCGGCCCCTTCGCCTGAACTTATGCTCTCTTCTTCGTGTGCGCATTCTCCCAAATCGACATCTCCGCGGAGTTAAAAGACAACTCCACGCAACCTGCTTGCACTCTTATTGGGTCGTGAGTAGGATAAACTTCGTGATCTACCTCGACCACAACGCGACGACGCCGATCCCGCCGGAAGTACTGGAAGCGATGATGCCGTACCTGACGACGGAATGGGGCAATCCGTCGAGCGCTTACAAAATCGGCGCAAAACTTAAGTCGGTGATCGAAACCGCCCGCGAACAGGTGGCGGAGTTGATTGGAGCGCCTTCGCGGGACGTGATTTTCACTTCATGCGCGATGGAAAGCAACAATGCCGCCATCGCGGCGGCGCTCCGTGCCACGGGCGTCCCGCCCGTGAGTGGCCCCGACACGAATTCACGGGCGGGACGCCCAAGGCACGCCAAGCGGCATATCATCACGTCGCATGTGGAACATTCCTCGGTGCTGAATTACTGCATGGCGCTAGAGAAGGAGGGCTACCGCGCCACCTACTTGCCGGTTGACCGCGAGGGCTTATTGAATTTGGCCGACCTGGAAGCTGCCATCACGGATGAGATCGCTGTGGTGTCGCTGATGTGGGCGAATAACGAAACGGGTGTGTTGTTCCCTGTCGAGTCAATCGCGGAAATCTGCCGGTCGCGGGGCGTGCTGTATCACTGCGATGCGGTGCAGGCGGCTGGCAAGGTGGAGATTGACGTGCGAAAGGTTCCGGCGGATTACGTTTCGCTGACCGGCCACAAGTTTCACGCGCCGAAAGGGATTGGCGCGCGGAACTTGTCCCGATGGAATCGGGACGTCCGGCGCAAATCGCCATTTTCGCCGTTGGTCTACGGCGGGCATCAAGAGCGCGACCGGCGAGGAGGCACGGAAAGCGTGCCGCTGATTGTGGGCATGGGAAAAGCCGCCCACCTAGCCCGCAAACATCTACCGGGTTATGAGAAGAAAGTGCGCCCTCGTAGCGGCGAGTTTACCTCGCCAATATGCCGGCGTAAAGCCGCCGTTACCATCGAGCGTAGCGCGGACCCGTTCCCTAGGTCTGCGGCTTTTACGTCCAAATCCTCGTGTTAATGACCGGGCGAAGTTTGCGACCCATTTACGCGCGATGCTTGTGCGCAGGCAGTAGCGAACGGAACGGCAGAGCACGGGTGGGGACGAAGAACCGCGGACCTCAAGAACAGGCCCGCGCTACGCTGGCTAAGCTGCACCTCGGGCCTTCAGTCATTGAAGGATGGTGCCCCCGCCATCCGGCATTTTGACTTCCAGTCCCTTAGCTCCGACTAGCTGCAATCCTTGGCAAACCATCCGCACGCTTATCGTGCGCATGCACTGACCGACGGTGGCGCTTTTTGGGTCTACATCCCACACACGTACGGTTGAGTCCCAGCTCCCACTTATTATGGTTCTCCCATCTGGATTCCACTGCACTGCAGAGACGGTGTCATCGTGTCCTGTAAGGCGGCGCAATTCCTTCCCATTCCGCACATCGAAGATGCGCAGTGTATTGTCCCGCGCACCGCAAACGACTTTGCTCCCATCAGGGCTAAGCCCGATCGTCTCAAATGTCATCGGAATGGTAAACGACTTTATTCTCCTCGATCTCCTTGCCCCCCAGATTTGAATATGACTTTGTCTGCCCCCCTCGAAAAGGCCCGCAAGCACCGTGCCGGCAGCGTTGATGCAAATGCCATGTGGCCAATATATCCGCGGCGCACGGACTCTCAATTGTACGACCAATCGAATGATCGTTTTTCCGCTTGACAGGTCCAGACGGACTTATGTATAAAGTTTCTGCCATTGTTCTCAGCATTTGGCACATAAGGCATCATACGGGCCGGATGTGTTGCAAAGATTAAGAGAGGACAAAGAGAGATCCGAAACAGGTGACATAGCTGTGAGGTCAGGCGGTGAGGCCGAACACCCGTTCGATGAATCGGTTCTGCGTTCGGACGTCGCCCTTTACCCACCGAACTTGTCCCTTCCGAATCTTGTGCATCGCCTCGTAGCTTTGAATCGTCCTCCCCGCACAACTGAACTGGCGAATATGTTGCTTGGCACGGATCCGTTTCTTGATGGCGCGGTGATTGTCGCAGCAACATGCGAAATTCCTTGTCGGACTCCGCGGGGGTCGGGTGCGAGTGGAGCACCGGCTGGACGGGAGCTTGGCGGTGAAGTTTCGCCAGCACGGCCTGACGCTGGCGGAGTGCCAGCCTTGACCGAAAACGACCCCATGCCCGAAGCCGGTAAGGGCGCAGAAGCCTCGACCGAAGGCTGCATACAATTGGATGAAAGATTTCAATCTGCACAAGAGTCTACCGTGGCGGGCGATTCTGGCACCGGAGAGGGCCGATGTCCGGCGTAAGACCGGGTAAGGGGGCGGCGTTTTTTGGCGGCTAACCTCCGTCGTCCTATGGGCTCCTCCGGTTAACCGCCAAAGAGCAAAAAGCGGAACTTTCTACTTTGCCTTGACAGGGTAACTTAACGTAAGTAGTACTAGTGTCCTGAGTCACAAGTTCGCTTAACAAATGGCAGTTCCCGTGCATTGGGTTTATAACAAGGAGGAGCCCGATGCCACGAGGACGTCCTGTACCGAAATTGAGTTTGACTGTCGAAGAGCGAGAAACCTTGCAGCGCTAGGGGCGTCGGCCCAAAACGGCTCAAGCGCTGGCATTGCGAGCGCGCATCGTACTGGCCTGCGCGGAGGAAAGAAGCAACACCGAAGTGAGCGCGGCCCTGCGATTGTGTAAGCAAACCGTGGGCAAGTGGCGAGGCCGATTCGTCGCCCAGCGCCTGGATGGGCTGCTGGACGAACCCCGCCCGGGAGCGCCGCGCGAGATCAGCGACGCGCAGGTGGAACACGTATTGACCGTGACGCTGGAATCGATGCCATCCAACGCGACGCACTGGAGCACCCGACTGCTGGCGCGGCGTTGCGGGATGAGCCAGAGCGCTGTCAGCCGGATCTGGCGCGCCTTCGCCCTGCAGCCCCACCGGAGCGAAACCTTCAAGCTGTCGCGCGACCCGCTGTTCATCGAAAAAGTCCGGGACATCGTGGGACTCTATCTGAACCCGCCGGAACGGGCCTTGGTGCTGTGCATAGATGAAAAAGCACAGATCCAAGCCTTGGACCGAACGCAACCTTTGCTTCCCATGCGACCGGGACAGATCGAGCGCCGAATTCACGACTACGAACGCCACGGTACCACGTCGCTGTTTGCCGCTCTGGAGATGGCCAGCGGCCAAGTCATGGGCGAGTGCCATCGTCGGCATCGCGCGCTCGAGTTCCGCCAGTTTCTTGACACGGTCGATGCCGCGACGCCGGCCGAACTGGACGTGCACCTGATTCTGGATAACTATGGCACCCACAAGACGCCCTTGATTCAACGCTGGCGGGTGCGCCATCCTCGCTACCATTGGCACTTTACTCCCACCGGCTCGTCCTGGATCAACTTGGTCGAGCGCTGGTTCGCCACCCTGACGGAACGACAACTCCGTCGCGGCGCACATCGCAGCACCCCGGAACTGGAGGCAGCTTTGCGGCATTACGTGGAAACCTATAACCAAGACCCCAAACCTTTCGTTTGGACCAAAACGGCTGACCAAATCCTGGCAGCCGTGGCCCGCTTTTGTAAGCGAACTTCTGACTCAGGACACTAGGTGGCCGAAAATATCCTGCCAGAAAATGGCAGAATCCTACGACAAAAGTACTGGAGGCAACATGAAAGATCATCTGCGCAGTCTTATTGCAATCATTGGGGCCCTCCTTTTCATCGCCCCTGGCCTGCTTCGCGCTCAAGCTACCGGTGAAATCACCGGTACCGTGGGTGATCCCAGCGGAGCTGTTGTTCCGAATGTCAGAGTGGCCGCCACGCACACAGCCACCGGGGTTTCGCGATTCACCATTACCAGCCGTGCAGGGACCTACACCATCCCGCTCTTGCCCGTGGGAACATATTCGGTTACGGCGGACGCCCCGGGCTTCAAAAAGGCAGTAGCGGAGGGAATCACCCTGGACGTGAGCCAGCAGCGGAAGGTGGATTTCACGCTGGCCCTGGCAGGAGTCCAGTCAACTGTGGAAGTCAACGCCGCCCCGCCTCTTCTCAACACGACGACCGGACAGCTCGGCGGTGTGGTGTCCGCAGAGCAGGTGCAGAATCTCCCGCTCAACGGTAGAAACATATCAGGCCTAGCCATGATGCAGCCAGGCATGGCCCAAGACACCGCGGGAACGCCGTGGATGGGTGCGTCTTGGATCAGCAACGGCAATCGTAGTGAGACCCTGGTAGGGACCTTAGATGACGCCGATGTCAGCGATGCGGAAATGGGTAGCCTCCAGTTCGCGAATTTCAATCTCGATGCGATCGCCGAATTCAAGATCCTGCAGAACAATTACTCCGCCCAATATGGGCAGGGCGGGGGCAGCACTACCCAGATCGTGAGCAAGTCCGGCACCAACCAGTTTCACGGTAGCGCTTTCGACTATGTGAGGAACAGCGCCTTTGACGCTCGCAATTTCTTCTCCACATCTGTACCGCCCTTCCGGCGCAATGAGTTTGGCGCCACCTTCGGAGGTCCGATTAAGAAGGACAAGACGTTTTTCTTCCTGCAATATGCGGGCCTGCGGCAGCGGCTTGGAGAACCGGACATCGAGGCTGTCCCTACCGCAGACGAGAGAAACGGAGTGGTGACGATTGCCGGGCCCAACGGGCAAGCTGATGCGCTTCAAGTCCCACTCAACCCCATTGCCCAGAACATTCTCGGCCGCTATCCATTGCCGAATCAGCCCAATGGTGTGTTCGGACCCAACACCTTCAATTACATGTTCTCACAGCCGACCAACGACGACCAGTTTTCGGCGCGCCTGGATCATCATTTTTCCACAGGAGACACCCTTTTCGCGCGCGCCTCATACATAAACCACATCTCTAAAGAAAGGGATCCCTGGGCCGCCGAGTTGGGCGGCGCTAATTTCTCGTCGAATAGTGTGGGCCAGCCGCGCAATTACGCTATTAGCGAAACCCACCTTTTCTCGCCCACCCTGCTCAATGATTTCACTTTTACTCTTAACCGCGGGATTCAGGGTTCGCCGGAGGTTCCGGCTGAGGCCACGACGACCGACACCAATTTTTTGGACGGCAGCCTGGCGTCTTGGGGGCCTGACAACTTCGAAACCAAGTACGTCACCACCGTGTTCGGTTACAAAGACAACGTCGCCTGGACTACCGGCCGCCACTCGTGGAACTTGGGCGGAGAGTTTCGGCGGGAGCGGGATAATGGCACGGGCGTCGGTGTGGTGGGCCCCAGTGGCGTATTTTACTTCGATGCTGGCACGCCGCTCACCGCGACGATCCCTTCCACCAACGGAGGTCCCTCCTTGCTTGTGGGCACGCCCAGTCCGAGCGGCATGATCAGCTATATGGAAGGTGATGACGTCAATTATGCACGGGCCGCCACGGCGCCGGGCTATGGTCCGCCAGGAGGAGGCGCTGCTTGGTGGGGACTGCGCCGCTCCATGATCGCCGGCTACGCTCAGGACGACATTAAGGTCACCCGGAAACTCACCCTAAACTTGGGCCTGCGTTACGAATACGCTTCTGTTCCCTGGGAAGTCGGCAATCGCCTGGCGCTGCCCGCCGATTACGGCAACCTCTACGGCCATTTTGTCGTTAATCCCCAACCCTTGTGGCCGCCGGACCGCATCGCGGGGGATTTTGGCCCACGGTTTGGTTTGGCGGCTGATCTGGGGAAGAACACGGTTCTGCGAGGTGGCTTTGGGATTTTCACCAATGTGATCCCCACCGTTTATCCGGACCAGGCGTTGGTATCTTTCCCTATAGCCTCTGTGAGTTACTTGGACCACGCGCCGTATTCCCTGACCGCGCCGGCCGTTTCCCTTCCAGTCTTGACGAGCACTTCGGGGCAGCCCTTGGCGGCCAACTGGAACACAAAACAAATTCCGCCCAATACGCCGGTGAACATGGCCCCGTTCGCGGCCATTCTCGGTCCTATCGGCGGGTATTATCCCTCGGACCGGATGAGAAACGGCTACACGATCAGCGGCAACTTCACCCTGGAACACGAGTTTGCCGGCGGCATTGCCGTGCAAGCTTCCTACGTCGCGAACAATGGCGTAAGCCTTTATAACCCGACCTATCCCAATGGGTTCGACGGCGCTGAACCGCAGTATGCTCCTTATAGCCAAATAACTCCGGGCCTCACTGAGCTCGATATGTTCTATAACGGGGCCCACTCGAGTTACAACGGCTTACAGGTGCAGGCGCGTAAAATCTCCACCACGCACGGCCTGCAGTTCCAAGCCAATTACACTTGGGCAAAAGACATGACGGATGCCGACGACGTGTGGAGTTCCGGGTGGGTCAATGGAGGAATAAGCCAAAACAATCCTCAATGCGTGAAGTGCGAGTACGCGGCCGCAAGCTATAACGTTGCGCAGCGGTTTGTCGCCAACTTCGAGTACAACCTCCCCATGGGCAAGGGGCAGGCACTCTCGCGGCTTCCGGGGCGCCTTACCCAAGGCTGGAAAGTGCTCGGCATCTTCAGCGCCCAGTCCGGATCTCCGTTCACGGTGGTCGGTCCCTATGGAAGTCTGCAATATGGATTTGACGCCCTTAGTGGTTTCGGCGCGCGACCGTTCCTCCTGAAGACCCCCACGCTCAGTTCCAGCACCGGCCAGTTCTTCTCCAATGCGGTTATTGGAGACAATAACGGAATCGGCACCGGATTTTTCGATCTACCCACCGTCACCAGTCCGGTGAACGGCGAGGCAGTGCTGCCAACTCCGGGAAATTTAGGGCGCAATACATATATAGGGCCCGGCTTGTCGAATCTTGATTTCTCGCTGATCAAGGAAACGAGAATCAGCGAGTCGAAGATGGTGCAGTTCCGCGCTGAGTTCTTCAACATTTTTAATCAAGCCACTTTCGGGTCGCCTGGGGGGATTCTCGGCTCATCGGGTTTTGGCATCTCGACCGGCACAGCCACCGCCGAGCGCCAGATTCAGTTTGGGTTGAGGTTCATTTTTTGATTCAGCCCAGTTATGTGCAACAGACACAGCTCCGAAAGTGGGTAACGAGAATCGTGCCGGCCGCAATATGGCTGAGCTCCTAAATGTCACCTTGAAGGAGGCATTTACGCAATGACGCGGCGGCGCCAGACTGGCGGAAGCTTTTGCAGACCTTGGCTAGCAGCCACTGCACCGTCTGGCAGTTTCTATCTGGACCCGCGCCGACAGGCCTTGGCTTGCCGCCCATTGCTCTCGACTGCCACGAAGAGTTGCCTGGGCCTATCCTCCTTCAGGGTGCAGAGGACGGGCGGGTGACATTCCAGAACATTGTAGTTATTCCCGCGAAATAGCCAAATCGAATCGATGGAGAGCTAGGCAAGATGTTTTCTGTGCAGCTTAAAGCTGACGGTCCCGGTTGAGGGCGCTGGCAGAGAGATGGGGACGGTTGTTCCAAGACGAGTCAAAGGAGGTTTTACCCATGGAATCATCGAGTCATATATCCCGACGGAATTTCATGAAGGCAGCCACTCTGGGCGGCGCGGCCCTTGCGGCTGCCCCGGCTTGGGGCCGCGTGCTGGGAGCGAACGACCGCATAAACGTTGGCTTGATCGGCATCGGCTCCCGCGGC
The DNA here is from genome assembly GCA_003171295.1 of Acidobacteriota bacterium. Classification (GTDB taxonomy): domain Bacteria; phylum Acidobacteriota; class Terriglobia; order UBA7540; family UBA7540; genus Bog-366. The sequence continues at coordinate 10,235 of PMYF01000593.1, forward strand.
TCGGATCATCTCGACCTACTGCTCCAGCACCGGGAAAACAAGCCGGACATCGAAATCGTGGCGCTCTGTGATGTTTACCAGAAACGCCTTAACGTCGCGGCGCGCAAAGCGCCGGGGGCCAAGACGTACGTTCACCACCAGGAAGTGCTGCAGCGCTCCGACATCGATGTGGTTTTCATTGTCACGCCCGATCATTGGCACGCTCCCATCACGCTGGCGGCGATGGAGAGTGGCAAGGACGTTTACGTCGAAAAGCCCATGACGCACACGGTCGAGGAGAGCAAAGTGGTCGCTCACAGGGCGAAGGAACTCAAGCGAGTGGTGCAGGTGGGCGTGCAGGGGCTTTCCTGGAACCGTTGGCACAAAATCCACGAGATTATTCAATCCGGGATGATCGGTCAGGTGGTGGCCGTGCAGGGCACGTATAGCCGCAATGCCCCGGGAGGCGACTGGAACAGTGACTACTGGGTGATTGATCCCGCAGCCAGCCCGGATGCCACCGGCGAAGAACACATCGATTGGAAGCAGTGGCTTGGTTCCGCTCCCCCGATGCCCTTTAATGCTGACCGGTTTTTCCGCTTCCGCAAGTATTGGGACTACTCGGGCGGCATCTCCACTGACCTGCATTACCATGTCGTTGCTCCTTTCCATGTTGGGGTTGCCAACGATTTTCCAACTCGCGTGGCGGGCATGGGCGGGCTCTGGATTTACAACGATGGCCGCGAAGTCCCCGACACGTTCTTGACCGCTGCCGATTACCCCGGCAAATACTCGATGACCATCCAGTCCTCGCAGGTCAACGAGAATGGACCCATGATGATGATCCGCGGGACCAAAGCAACGATTCATCTGAGCGACGAATGGGAAGGCCCACCCTCCCGACAGTACGATTATGCGGATATTTTCCCCGAATCGCCGTTCGCGGAAGAATTCGTAAAGAAATACGGCAACGACCAGGTACGTGTCGATGGCATAGGGAATGAAGGTGATCTCAAGCACGTCGACAACTTCTTGGACTGCGTGCGGTCGCGGCAGCAGCCGAACTGCCATGCGGACCTCGGTTATAAGGTCTCAGTAACGACAGATCTTTCCGTGCGCTCTTACCGGAACGGCAAGATATATTACTTCGATGCGGAGCGTGAGCAGGTGGTGGAAAAGGGATAGGCTGCAAATCCCAGGAACCTCGAAATAGGCAACCTTTAGCCGTTAATCATGGCAGTGGTCATTTTTCATTAAATCGATGAGGAAATTATGGTGCGCATAAGATTCAGTCCAGACGTCCGCGGCCGAGTTGGCGATCCCACCTTCAAAAAACTCGCCCTGATACTTTCCTTGCTGATTGTTTCAATACCCGTCTCAACCCTCAACGCGCGGGAAGGTGCCCCGAAATGGGGCAAGCCTATCACTTTATTCAATGGCAGGGATATTACTGGCTGGAGGTTTAGTGATCCAAGCCGTGCACGCAGTTGGGAGGTTGAAGAGGGGATGCTTATCAGCTCTGGAAGGGGCGCTAACATTATGACTATTCCCCAATTTGATGATTTCAAGTTGCATCTGGAGTTCAACTGTGCGCCAAGATCCAACAGCGGTGTCTATTTGCGGGGCCGTTACGCAGATTTGAAACACCTCGAGGTGCAGATTGAAACTGACTCCGAGGAGGAACCGCCTAGTCACCATGCGGGCGCGGTGTACGGACTCCTTGCCCCCTCGCCGGAGCTGCCGCGCAGGTCTGGAGAATGGCAGAGCTTTGATATTATCCTGGTCGGGCGAACCATCACCGTTGTGCAGAATGGTCAAACCGTCATCGATCACCAGGAGATCCCAGGAATCAAGATAGGTGCTCTCGACCGCCACGAAGTGCCTGGGCCTCTCTACCTTCAGGGTGCCGAGGACGGACGGGTGGCTTTCCGGAACATTGTTATTACGCCCGCGCAGAAATGATTCAGGAGGGATTTGGACTTGATTATTTCTCCGGTCACGAGGCTGCATTTCGCGCATCAGTTCTGGCGCGCCCCATTCCTCGATGGGGCGGATTGTTTCTGCAGCTTATAGCTGACGGTCCCGGTGGGGGCGTTTGCAGAGAGATGGGGCCGGTTGTTCCAAGACGAGTCAAAGGAGGTTTTACCCATGGAATCATCGAGTCATTTATCCCAAAGGAATTTCATGAAGGCAGCCACTCTTGGCGGCGCGGCCCTTGCGGCTGCCCCGGCTTGGGGCCGCGTGCTGGGAGCGAACGACCGCATAAACGTTGGCTTGATCGGCGTCGGCTCCCGCGGCTCGGATCATCTTGACTATCTGCTCCAGCACCGGGAAAACAAGCCGGACATCGAAATCGTGGCGCTCTGTGATGTTTACCAGAAACGTCTTAACGTGGCAGCTCGCAAAGCGCCGGGGGCCAAGACGTACGTTCACCACCAGGAAGTGCTGCAGCGCTCCGACATCGATGTGGTTTTCATTGTCACGCCCGATCATTGGCACGCTCCCATCACGCTGGCGGCGATGGAGAGCGGCAAGGACGTTTACGTCGAAAAGCCCATGACGCACACGGTCGAGGAGAGCAAAGTGGTCGCTCACAGGGCGAAGGAACTCAAGCGCGTGGTGCAAGTGGGCGTGCAGGCTCTTTCGTGGAAGCGCTGGCATAAGATCCACGACATCATTCAATCCGGGATGATCGGCCAGGTCGTGGCCGTGCAGGGCACGTACAGCAGCAATTCCCCGCGAGGCAAGCGGAGGGTGATGGATACTGCTGCCGGCCCGGAGGCGACAGGGGAAGAGCACATCGACTGGAAACAATGGCTTGGCCCAGCTCCCCAGATTCCGTTCAATGCGGACCGCTTCTTCCACTTCCGTAAATATTGGGACTACTCGGGCGGCATCGCCACCGACCTGCATTACCATATCGTCGCCCCTTTCCATGTTGCGGTCGCCAACGATTTTCCGACTCGCGTGGCCGGCATGGGCGGACTGTGGGTTTACGACGATGGCCGCGAAATCCCCGACACGTTCTTGACCGCTGCCGATTACCCGAGCAAATACTCGATGACCATCCAGTCCTCGCAGGTCAACGAGAATGGACCCATGATGATGATTCGCGGGACCAAAGCGACGATCCATCTGAGCGACGAATGGGAAGCCCCACCCTCCCGAAAGTACGATTACGCGGATATCTTCCCCGAATCGCCGTTCGCGGAAGAATTCGTAAAGAAATACGGCAACGACCAGGTTCGTGTCGAGGGCGTGGGGGGTTGGTATGAAGACGACATCAAGCACGTCGACAACTTCCTGGACTGCGTGCGGTCGCGGCAGCAGCCGAACTGCCATGCGGACCTCGGTTATAAGGTCTCAGTAACGATAGATCTTTCCGTGCGCTCTTACCGGAACGGCAAGATGTATTACTTCGATGCGGAGCATGAGCAGGTGGTGGAAAAGGGATAGGCCGTAAATCCCAGGGGCCTGGAAGTAAGCAACCTTTAGCCGTTCATCGTGGCAGTGGTCATTTTTCACTAAATCGGGGAGGAAATTATGGTTCGGATAAGATTCAGTCCAGATGTCCGCTGCCGAGTTGGCGATGCCATAGTCAAAAGACGGGCCCTGTTGCTTTCCTTGCTGATTGTTTCAATCTCCGTCTCAACCCTCAACGCGCAGGAAGGTACCCCGGAATGGGGCAAGCCTATCACTTTATTCAATGGCAGGGATATTACTGGCTGGAGGTTTAGTGATCCAAGCGGGGCACGCAGTTGGAAGGTTGAAGAAGGGACGCTTGTCAGCCCTGGAAGGGGCGCTAACATTATGACTATTTCCAAATTTGATGATTTCAAGTTGCATGTGGAGTTCAACTGTGCGCCAAAATCCAACAGCGGTGTCTATTTGCGGGGCCGTTACGCGGATTTGAAATGGCTCGAGGTGCAGATTGAAACTGACTCCGAGGAGGAACCGCCTAGTCACCATACGGGCGCGGTGTACGGACTCCTTGCCCCCTCGCCGGAGCTGCCGCGCAGGTCTGGAGAATGGCAGAGCTTTGATATCACCCTGGTCGGGCGAACCATCACCGTTGTGCAGAATGGTCAAACCGTCATCGATCACCAGGAGATCCCAGGAATCAAGGGAGCTGCTCTCGACCGCCACGAAGTGCCTGGGCCTCTCTACCTTCAGGGTGGCGAGGACGGGCGGGTGGCTTTCCGGAACATTGTTATTACGCCCGCGCAGAAATGATTCAGGGGGGATTTGGATTTGATTATTTCTCCGGTCATGAGGCTGCATTTCGCGCATCAGTTTCTCCGCCTCCCCCCATCCGCTCGCAGCTTATCGCCTTGTGCAACTCCGAAACTGTTTGCCCATAACCTCATCCTACAACCCTTCCTCATCCTGTCAATAAGAGCAAGCCCGTGTCTCCCAACAATCTTCAGCCTTACATCGAAGGGAATCAAAATCTATCTGCGGCAGGATCCTAGCCCGTTCCGCTGAGTGCGACA
>PMYF01000593.1:14726-14936 GCA_003171295.1 Acidobacteriota bacterium
GCAGGTGTCGGCGCTCTTGGCAAGGTCGCTGGCATTCGTACCGCCAATCGTGACCGTCGAGATGGTAAGGTTAGCCGTGCCGGTGTTAGTGACGGTCACCGTCTGGGGCGCGTTGGGGGGCGCCAACGTTCTGCGGGCCGAACGTGAGGCTGGTCGGAGAGACACTTACCACCGACACCGGCGAAATCTTCGCCACAAACGCGTCAAAGT
>PMYF01000513.1:0-5588 GCA_003171295.1 Acidobacteriota bacterium
CTGCGGACTTGGTAGCTTGAATGGGCTGGGCTTCGAGAAGGTGGGAGACTGGCGCGCGGACATGACTGCACCCCACAGTAACACCCGGTTATTATATCAACCTACACTATGAAAGTCAAGAGCAATCTACCCGTGTTAGAGGCTACAAAATGTCGCTGCAGGAAAGCTAGCGTAGCGGGGACCTGTTTCGTAGGTCCGCGGCTTTCCCTTGCCAATCGGGGACTCGTTGTTACTGACAACTGAAAACTGAGAACTGAAGACTTATTTTCGGCGGCGTGTCCCATCCAAATTGATTACGTGCGATTGCCATTGGGGTATCGCGCATGAGAAAAGCCCACGGTCAGAAAAGCGCTGAGCGTGGCTACCCGCTTTCTTCCACATTCCCCGCGTCCCCCAAAGAAAAACCTAATCGCTTAGGATTTGTGGTAAGATTCCCTGGTGCCGACAGTTCTCAGATTTGACGGGCTGCGGGTCGTAATCTATCCCAACGACCACCGACCGGCTCATGTCCATGTGATCGGAAGCGGCCGCGAAGCGGTATTCAAGTTGAACTGTCCGGCGGGGCCGGTTGAGCTTCGGGAAAACTACGGATTCTCACGGCGGGAAACTACACCTCTCCAAGCCGTGTTGACGGAACACTTGGAGGAGCTATGCCGGGCATGGGAGGAGATTCATGGCGCACGATGAAAATTTCGAACGGGCGAATCAGCGGGCTAGGGACGTTCAAGCGTCCATTCCCCGGGCCGTCTCTGCGCGTTACGACCGCAAAAACGGGCACATTGTGATTCATCTCAGTTCAAACGTGATTCTGAGTTTCTCACCGCGGGACGCGCAAGGACTCGAGAACGCCAAGCCCTCGCAGCTTGAAGAAATTGAGGTCAGTCCATCAGGCTTCGGAGTTCACTTTCCCAAGCTCGATGCCGACCTCTACGTGCCGGGACTCCTGGAGGGTTTCTTCGGTTCGAAAAAGTGGATGGCCTCGAGGCTTGGTCATGTAGGCGGCCAATCCCGCAGCCGCGCCAAGAGGGCGGCCTCCAAAGCCAATGGAAGGCTGGGAGGTAGGCCCAGGAAGGCCCTTGCACTCTAGCGCCGTTCAACTCCACCGAGCGCGGGTAGCCCCGGTCAGTGCAGTCCTGACTGTATGCTCTTCGGGCCGTGGTCGAGTTACAACAATTTTGCTTCTGCCTGTAGCGGCGCTCTATGAGCGCCGGTCTGCGTGTCCCATCCAGATTGATGACGTGCGCTTGCCCTTGAGGTATCGCGCATGAGAAAAGCCCACGGTCAGAAAAACGCTGACCGTGGCGTGCTCCATGAGGGACAAAGGCACACGCAGACCCTGAAGTTTAAATTCCGCCAGCAGCGGCGCGGCAGTGAGAGGAACGAATGAAACGAATTTACTCTGGGTTCCAAATCTGCGCTACACTCCAGCCGAAAATGAAATGCATCCGGTTGAGAAAGTACAACCATGGTCAAGGTGAGCCGTACAGTGAGCTATTTCATGAACACTTTCCGGGGCATCGAATTAGTGGAGATGCTTCGATAGAAATGATGAAGGCGTTGGTTTTGAAGTACGAGGAGGTTGGAGCCTCCTACATATTGCGTTGTTACCTCAACAAACGCGGACACGAACCCGAATCTTGTGCCGATCTGTTTCGAATTACGGTCGAGTATCCAGAGCCCGGAGTGATCCGGAAGTATTGCGGCACAAATATTCAAGCGTGGCTCGATACCGTCATCGTTCCTGAAAAATTCCGGCAACCCATAAAGGGTAGTGTTTAGAATCATGTTCCACAAAGGGTAAGATTTGGCACATCACCGGAACCCGTGCCAATCCGTGGGTTGACGTGTTTCAAATGTCAGGGTCAAAATAGGCGGGTAGCCACCGTCACTGCTTTTGTGACCGTGGGCTTTTCCTTCGATGACGAACCAAAGGTCCATTCCAAAGACGAATAGGCCATAGTCGACTTTCAAAGATTTTGCTTTGGACAAGCCAAGGGTCGCGGCGTGCCCGATCCAGATTGATTACGTGCGATTGCCCTTGGGGTATCGCGCATGAGAAAAGCCCACGGTCAGAAAAACGCTGACCGTAGGTACCCGCTCTGCGTTCGCCATCACGGGAAGAACCCACAGTCAGAACTGCACTGACTGTGGCTACCCGGTTTGAAATCGGCGGGGCGGCGGCGCGTACGTTCGAGCAGCACCGAGAACAGCTTGGGAGGCAACAGCCCGATATCCTCTGCGAAAAGGCAGAAGAGCAGCCGCATCAAAAAGTGCGCGGCGCGCTGAGGGTCAACGCCTCTTGCTCGCAAGGAGTCCGCAAGGGTTGCGAACTCAGCGGCGGCCATCTCCGTTACATCTGCCGTGCTGCGAGCGGGCAACCGCTCCCCCTATCCCGATCTTTGAGCGGCTCACAACTTAAAGCCCCCGGCTTTGCCGGGGGATACTTACCTCAGCTTGGAGCGTGGGGGTTGGAGGGCCAGAAACCCTCCTCGGGGCATGTCGATTCTCTGATAGAGTTGCCGACCCCCGCGTTCGCGTGTGAAAGCCAGAGTGGATGAAGCTCCCAGTGACTCTCCCTGCCCTCTGCGTGTGGATTTACACTCTCAGCGCTCAGCCTGGGGCCCTCCGCCTTCTGCCTTCACCTCAACCGAGGACAATCCCTTCTGATTTGAAGCTCCGGACCCCGGCTCCCAACCTTGACCGCTCACCTGCGCCCAGCGTTCTCATACCACTTTACATTTCCGGTCGAGGCGCCGATCGCCACGACGTCACTGCGACCGTCGCCATTTATGTCCGCAATGACCACGCCTGAGGCGGCCATTTCCGCATCCAGTAGTTGTCTTTCCCAATGGGTCCCGGAAGCATCCGTGGCATAATAAACGTAAAGACTGGTCCCCAGCCCACGAAAGCCAGCCACAATCTCATCGTTGCCGTCACCGTCCAGGTCCCCGCATGCAAGCGCGTGGCCGTCCTGGAAACTCGCGTCGATCACGTGCCGGTCCCACAACTCCCCCGGCTTTGCCTGGCAATAAACCACCACCTGCTCCCCGTGCCAGGGTTCGATGGTGGCAAGAAAACGCTTCCCGCCAACCTTTCCTACGCCGATTTCACTCGCGCCACGCCGTGGCGGTGCTTGCTGGTCCCCCGCGGCAAGTTTTGTACAGGCCCAGGTTATCTCCGCGCCATGTCCTGCAGCGTGAAACAGATGCACACCTTCAAAGCTCGCCGTCAAAATCTCGTCGCGCCCGTCACCGTCCCAATCCAACACGTTGAGGCCATGCACGACCGTCAGGGAAGAGTCGATCGCGTGCGGAGTCCATTGGGCCGGCGCCTGGTTTCCAGCCGAGGTGTGGCCGCTCAGAAACTGTCCCGGCATGTCGAACCACGTCAGTGGGGCAGCCACCTTGTATTCCGGGGCTTTGGCGCCAAAGCCCAGCAGGGGTGCGTCCACGAGTTCCAGCCGGCCGTTGCCGTGGAGGTTCGCCCAGCGCAGGCGATGAGACGTGGGAATCTGCCCCAGCAGACGCAGCGGCCACTCGGCATCCCAGTTTGTGGCCGGCTCGGCCCACCAGAGGCTGCCGCCGTGCGTGCTGTCATCGAGTGCGAAATCACTGGCCAGCGCCAGGCCCCTGGCCGGATAGCCCAAGTGAAATAGCGGCGCCAGGCTGATGTTCTTCCGTGTCGCGGCGGTGATAAGCCGAGCCTTCCAGGTGGGGTTCTCGTACCACTCCACGATGGATTCGGCCGAACTTAGCGCCAGGATATCCAGGCGCCCGTCGCCGTTCACATCCGCCACCGCCACCTGGTAGCCATCCGGGATTTTGGCGACTTCGTGTGCGCGCCACTGAAGCAAGCTGCGTTTCTTCACCGTTGCACCCAACCTGTTCTGTCCGCGAGCCGGGGGTGCAGCCAGGGCCAAGCCCAGCCCCATCGCCTCCTGCAAAAAGACCCTGCGCGACCGCTGTCCGCCGTCCGGGTTGTACGATTTCCGTGTGTCCACAATCGCCAGTTTAGCGCGATTGCATCCTCATGTGCAGGTCTTCTGACGGTTCAGCTCTGGCGCGGGTGGCGATAGGGTAATTCGCTGCCGCGGCGTCCGGAAATCTGCACGCGCGGAAATTTGATACCTCCATCCCACTGGCGTATAATCAAACGTTCGGGGCGCAATCACAAATTTTGCCCATTGGTCGACACTTATGCCTGCTCGCACCATGTTCGAAAAGATCTGGGAGGCTCATCTCGTTGCCGAGGAGCCTGGCCAACCCGCTCTCATTTATATCGACCGGCACCTCGTCCATGAAGGCACGTCGCCGCAAGCTTTTTCCGGCCTTAGGGTCGCGGGGCGCAAAGTCCGCCGGCCCGACCTGACCTTCGCCGTGATGGACCACTCCGTGCCGACCAAGGACCGTCACTTGCCGATGGCAGACCATGTAGCTGCCGCGCAGTTTGAAGCGCTCGAACGCAATTGCCGCGAGCATGGAATTCTGCTTTTCAATATGCAGAGTCCCCAACAAGGCATCGTGCACGTGATCGGCCCGGGACTTGGCATCACGCAGCCTGGCCAGACGATTGTTTGCGGCGATAGTCACACCTCGACGCACGGAGCCTTCGGCGCCCTGGCCTTTGGCATCGGCACGAGCGAGGTCGAACACGTGCTCGCCACGCAGTGCCTTTCGCAATTCAAGTCGAAGACGATGCTGGTGCGCGTCGAGGGCCGCTGCGTGCCGGGCGTGACCGGAAAAGACATCATCCTGGCCATCATCGGAAAAATCGGGATCGCCGGCGGCAACGGCCACGTGATCGAATACGCCGGCGAAGCCATTCGCGCCCTCTCCATGGATGGCCGCATGACCGTCTGCAATATGAGCATCGAAGGCGGCGCGCGTGCCGGCATGATCGCTCCAGACCAGACCACGTTTGCTTATCTCGAGGGCCGTCCCTTCGTGCCGCGCGGCAAGGATTTCGAGCGCGCGCTGGACCGTTGGAAATCTCTGCCCAGCGACGCTGGCGCAAAATACGATGCGGTGATTGAATTTGACGCCGCCCGGATCGCTCCGCAAGTTACCTGGGGCACCAACCCCGGCATGGTCACGGACGTTACGGGAAGCGTGCCGGACCCGAACTCCTTCACCGACCCTGTGGATCGCGAGGCCGCGACCCGCGCGCTTGAATACATGGGACTCGCCCCCGGCACGCGCATCGCGGATATCCCACTCGACCGCGTTTTTATCGGTTCCTGCACGAACGGGCGCCTGGAGGATCTGCGACTGGCGGCACGCGTGGTGGCGGGCAAGCACGTCGCCAAGAACCTCAAGGAAGCCCTGGTGGTTCCCGGCTCCATGCGCCTCAAGGCGCTGGCGGAAGCGGAAGGCCTGGACAAGATTTTCCGCGNNTGCGCTTCAACTTCGAATCGCAACTTTGAAGGCCGCCAGGGCAAGGGTGGCCGCACGCACCTGGTCAGCCCCATGATGGCCGCCGCCGCAGCCATTGAAGGCCACTTCGTGGATATCCGCGGGTGGAACGTCGGACAAACTGAATAGAGAGCAAGTGGCAGGTTGCAGGGAACAAAGGGAAGAAACCACCCCCTG
>PMYF01000513.1:5594-6423 GCA_003171295.1 Acidobacteriota bacterium
GCCGCGTGCTCTTCTATGACTGGCGCTACTTTGACGACGGCAAGACGCCCAACCCGGACTTTGTGCTCAATGCGCAGCGCTACCAGGGCGCCTCGGTGCTGGTGGCGCGCGCCAACTTTGGCTGCGGCTCAAGCCGCGAGCACGCGCCCTGGGCGATTCTCGACTACGGCTTTCGCGCCATCCTGGCGCCGAGCTACGCGGATATTTTCTATAATAACTGCTTCAAGAACGGCATCCTGCCCGTCACCCTGCCCGATGCACAGATCGATGAAATCTTCCGCCGTGTCGCGGCGACCGAAGGCTACCGGCTGACTGTCGATCTTGAAACGCAAACGGTCAGCGATGTCGCGGGCCTCAAGATCGATTTCACTGTCGATCCTTTCCGCCGGGACTGCCTGTTGAACGGCTGGGATGACATTGGACTCACCCTCCGTCATGCCGATCGCATCACAGCGTTCGAGGAATCTCATCATCCCTCCGCGCTGCTGTACGGGCCGCTCGACCCGCTTCCAACAGGGAGCAGCAAGTAAGGTCTTTCCAACATTTTCCGTCTGTGGGGGAGCGCCGCCGGGGATACCCCCACTTGCTTGCGGCAATCCGTCGGCGAAGTCGCTCCGGCGCGTACCTTGAGCCACAACCCGCAGGGTGTTAAGCTCAAGCGGATGCCTAAGCCTGATTCCCTCGAGCCCTCGGACCTCACGGCTGTAGCGCGTTATCGAGCCCTACTGCAAGTTTCCGAATCCATTGCCTCGCACCGCGACCTACCGGAGCTTTTCCGTTCACTTGCTGCGTTGCTGCACCGCCTGGTCACCTTTGATTTCATCTGCCT
>PMYF01000279.1:0-29161 GCA_003171295.1 Acidobacteriota bacterium
GCGACGGGCCAGAAACGGGGTTCGGGGCCCCGAAGCGGACTTCCGGGGAGTCAGGGGTTGCAATTCCACAAGTGCGCCGTTGTACGACCTTGTGGCGCCCACTGGACGTGAAGGCGACTTTTCAGGCCGAATCCCAAACAGCGCCGGAATTGGTTGAGCGGCAGCAGCTTCCAGTGAGACGAGCGAATAAATTCCTCGGCAGACAACAGGAGAGTACTTTCCGAATCGACCAGGCTTTGCCGCGATTGCCGTCAGCATACTGCTGGACCCCAGCGCGATTGCCCAACACCAGGAGTAACGTAGCGCGGACCAGTTTCTGAGGTCCGCGGCTTTTTGGCAGGGTATCTCGGACGAACCGCGGACCTAAGAAACAGGTCCGCGCTTGTATGCTGCTGTGACGGGGCGGGTCGCTCGGCAATACGGGAATTTACTGCAGCCGTAAAACCTTCCGTACCTCCCGCTCCGGAGCAACATCTTGGAGCCGCATTTTGGACACGGCTGAACTCCCGCGGCGGGGGATGGCGGCGGCGTGGGCATGGTCTTTGCCTTCGCCCGATGCGCCGTTCGCGCGGCCTTACATTGTCGGCAAAACCTGCCCATGCCTGAAGCAAGTGCGCCATCTTTGAACTCCTCCAGGCCGCGCAACTCTTTACATTTCGGGCATACTTTCAGATCGCCATTCTTCAGGTGCTCGATATTGCTATGGATGGTCTCCAGCAGTTGATGCGGGCTGCGGGCCGCCTTCTCAGCTGCTGCCTGACGTATGCGCTCGTTGAGGGTGGCAATCGGGTTATGACCTACATTAAACCTATTGATTCGTAGAAACCGGTAGCCATAGCCCTCCAGCACCTTCTGGCGGAATACGTCTTCTTCCGAGTAGTAGGCCTCGTAATCGGCGGCATCGAACGCCGCGCTCTCGCTGAAGTGCTCCTTAAACCCGTCGTATTCAATGATGATCTTCTGCTCACGTCCCTCACTGGGGCGATACAGCAGCAGGAAGTCCACCCGATAGAGCGGATGCTCGTATAGGGGATCGAGCTGTTTGAGGTACTTGCCGATCGCAAACTGAGGAATGAATTCGATGTGCTCTTTTTCGCTGCGCCAGAAATCGGTTTGGTAAAACCAGTTGAGCACCTCGGCTTCGCGGCCCGAGCGCTTGTCGACCTCCGTAACCGGGCGCTCCTTTCTGGCTTCGTCGCGCACCGCCCAGAAGTGCCGCAGCGCGTCGCCCACCGCACCGTCGAACGCCTCAACGTTCTTGCTGAGCATGAAATGCACGCACTCCTTGGCGCGGCTGAACCCGACATTGAGGCGCTGCGCCTTGATCTTGCCGTCCTCCTCCAGGTCAACGCTCGCCAGATCCTTTATAAAAACACCCCAGAGGCGATCCATCGCCGGGCTGGCCACCATGGAATAAAACACGAGGTCACGCTCCTCGCCCTGGCAAGTGTCGAAAGTCATGATCTTCAACTTCAGCGTGTTGTCAAAATACTCCCGCTCCGTGGTCTTGCCGACCATGTCCACGAGCAGTTTCTGCTGGTCGGTATGTGGCGTGATGATGCCGACGCTAAGCTCGCATTTTTGCTCCTTTAGCTTTCGCAGCTCCGCCAGAATCGCCTTGGCCTCGGCCTCATTGGCATTGTGCGTCTTATCGAGTGCTGGCGAGAGCGGCAGTACCGTGAAGCGCACCACGTCATCGATAGGCTTGCCCCGGATCTTCATCACCTGAAGCGTGTTCCGATAGAAGTTGGCGTTCGAGTACGAAATGATCTCCTTATATCCGCGGAAGTGTTTGAGCAGCTGGGTGTGATAGTTGCTGATGAACTCAAAGAACTCCAGCACAGAGGTGCGGATGTTGAAGCGTTCGAGCTTGACCAGTTTGGCCGGGTCCTGCGAGATGTGGCGGCGAAACGACGCATCAAGCCTGTTGAGGTACTCGCGGTTGGTGTCGGACCGAGCCTGCACTGCCTTCACGTTGCTGAACTGCTTCTTGTCGCCCAAGATCAGGATTTTGCGTGCCCGCAGGAGCGCCGGCAGAGCTTGGGCGATGCTGACCTGCGATGCCTCATCAATGACGAGCAGGTCAAAGATCTCCGGTTCCAAAGGGATGTACTCGGCGTAATCACGGATACCGGCGAGAATGCAGGGAAAGGCCTGCCGGAGCTTGCTGAATTCCTCTTTGGGGAATTGCTCCTTTGCGCGGATGACCTCGCGAAGCGCCTTCGCCGTATTCCGCTGGTTTTCGTAAAAATCAATGACTTGGCCGTCGAGCAGATAGGTCATGTGGACGGTCACCAGGTCTTGAATCCGCTTTTGCGCCTCGCCGTAGTGCACCTGCGGGATGCATTTGAACTTCTTGCGCAACTGCTCCCCGAGGACGAGATAGCGAATCAACCGGGTGAATTCCTCTTCCGGCAGAGCGGCCAGCCGAGACGTACTCAGACCGGGACAATCCGAAAGATCAACCCCGAGCTTGGCTAGGCTTTTTGGATACTTCTTGGCCCAAGCGGTCAGGTTCTGCGCCGCTTCCGCCAGTTCGGCAAGCTGCTGCAGGGCTGTTCGCCATTTCGGTGCAGTCAGCGCGTAGTGGCAGAGCGCGACGCAATCGCAGCCGCCGGAAGTGCGCTTACCTTCCGCGCCGGCCAGGTTCGCGATACCCAGGACCTCCGTGAGCTGGGGGAGACAATTATGGGGGGCCTCGGCAGAGGCAAACCCCAACTTCTGCCGGAGTTGCTGGTCCAAAGTCTCCACTTTGCGTTTCGCAAACAGGTAGCCAAACACCGGCTTGCGCAGAGATTTGAACTGCTCAAGGAAACCGGCGAGCGTGAGCACGTCCTCGCCTGAGAGAGCACTGAGCAGTGAGAGCTTCTGCTCCGCCTCCGGATAGACATTGGTTACTTTTTTTATGATGTTTTCTGCTGCAGCGGCGCGCGTCAGAAAGGCCCCCAGTTCCGGCAGTTGACCCGCCGGCGAGAAACCCAAAGCCGACGCCAACGAAGTGAGCGGCTCCTCACCATGGCTGATTTGTCGCAGCGCCAAACAGACTTTTCGCAGGTCCTCTAGATCCGACGCCGCTTCCTCGCAGGACGCCAGTTCGTCGGCGTCAACCAGCGGCCCGGTGAGGGCGTACTGACCCTCTAGACCTGACCACTCGGAGATTTCGGGAAACTCGATATCCCCGTAGGCCAGAATTTCAGCCTCCAGATCTTCCCGCAAGCCCTCAACGGTCTGCCCGATGGCCTGCTCGACTGCTTCGTGCTCGCGCTTGACAGCCCGAAAGTGTGTCTTGATTCCTTCCATAACCGAGACAGACAGGATTTGCGCGTAAGTGCTGCCTGTCCTGCCCAGCCGCAAGATCGGATTTTGAAACTGCTGGTCAGCGCGGACACCGTTTAAGGTTGAGGTGATTTTGTCTTCCACCACATCAAGCGCTTCTTTTTTGTCGGAGAGAACTAAAACCGACTGGTGCTGCAAGACCCCCTGACACACTATGGCGGTGATGGTGTGGCTTTTGCCCGTACCCGGTGGCCCTTCCACGGTGATGTACTTGGCGCGAGCCTTTTGCAGCGCCAACAGAATTTGTCGCTGCTCGCTGTTTAGGGGGATTGGGCTTTCGTAAACGAGTCGCTCGGGTACTGAGAGGGCATCCCACTCGGTCTCGACTTCCGCCGCCACCGATTCCGGTTCGCGGTGAATGAAATCATCGACCAGTCGCGCAAACGCCGCCGCAAGGGGCGTATTCGGCCCGGCGGCAAGCAGCTGGAGAATCTGCTCGTAATCATTGAGGAGCGCTTCATCAGAGTTATCGAAGAGGGCGATATAGGAGCTGTTGCTCAGACGGACCGAGATGCCCTTCGCTACTTGTGGTGCTGGACTTGTGATGTCGATGGTCTTGTCGAGGGCGAAGAAATTGGAGAGTTCCGATAAATACGTCTCAAGCAGTTCGGCCAGATCCTCCTCGTGCTGCGCTAGATAAATGATTCTGTCCTTTGTGCAGCGGAGGGTGCCCTTCTTCCCGCAGCGTTCGTTTTCCTGTTGGACGATATATTCCACCGCACGTTTATTTACATAGACCCGCGCGTCGAATTCGATGCTCAGCCGGTCGCGCTCCATAATGGCCTGGAACGGGATATAGAAAACCGGGTACTTAACCTCCTGGAACTGAATTTCGCAGAAGTAAAGGTAGAATTCCTGCTTCTCTAAAATGCTCTTATTGCGTTCCAGCTCATATAACTCCGCAAAAAGGTCGCCGATCGCAAGATCAGAGAAGAAGGTGATGACTTGTGCTGTGACGGTGCCGGCGTCAAGAATCCTCGCCAATTCGTCGGCCGTCTCGACTGCATGCCCGGTGATGAGCTTGCGCATGACCTCGGAGATTTTGCTGCGGGTCGGTTCCAGCAAGAGATCGCGGAGTTCCTCTTCCATCAGATACAGCGTGTTTTCGTCGGCAAGGGCCGCATTCTCCAAGGAACGCCGCAGATGTAACATGATCGGCGCCACGATTTCGCTTTTGAGTTTGGCGCCCACAAACTCCAAAGAGGTGTTCAGTGCCACGTCAAAATCGTTGCAGTTGGCGCGGGCGATCCGCCCAAGCTCGGCTCCAATACCTGCGCAGAGACGCGCCATCTGATTTGCATTGACCTTCTCCGCCTCAAGCTCTACGAGGCGCAGCAGCGATTGCGGAACCGCGGTGCGGTAGACACCTTTTGTGACATGGTCAAGCTCGCCCTCCCGAAATCCCCGACCGACCGTTTTCCAAACATGTGCCGCAAAGCTGGAATAGCGGGCAAGGCTCACACCGACCAGAAGGTTGTCGGTGTTGCGGAAGCGCACCACCCGCTTGGGATTCCTGCGACGGTGAAAGTCCGTCTCCAAGAAATCCATATAATATGTCGCCAACTCTTTGACGAAGGCGAGGGAGGAAGGGCCGGAAGCTGCTTTTTCCGCAGCCTCCTTGGCTGGATTGGCCATAAATGGAGTATCCATTTCGACTTCTCGATTGACCGTCAACATACGCCTAACCGCTTCTCAAGGCAATGACCGGTCGGGTTTTTAGCGTTCGATACCCCCAGCGCCCAGAGGAGTGGCAAGTTTTGCCACTCCCACGAACGCCACAGCCTGAAACTCCTGGTCTGTCAACCCTTTCCTCCAACCCCTTAGCCGCTCAAAGAATGCGCGGTATCGCTGGCGACAGGCAGCATCCTTAAAGGTGGCTTGATTTACTCCCACATTTTTGCCAGGCCGTCCATATCTCGCAAATTGAGATATACCCCGCATGACCTCGTTGAGTTGAAGCGTGATGACCCCCAGATTAGGAAGGGCGAAATCTAGCTCAACTTGGTGCTTTTCCACGTGCGCGAAGCCGAGCACGGAATCTGGTTGACGGACGAAGATCTTATCCCCCTGTTGCAAGCCGACAATGAGGGCGAGAGATTTGATGCTTCACCCGTGTACTCCGCGACCCCAGCCGCTGGCATGAGATTTACGAGCGCCATACAGCTATGTGCCAGGAGAGGGACTTACCTTTGCCCCCCGGGACCCCTTATTTTGAACGGTTGGGTGTCCAGCAATGATGTTGAGAAGACCGATGGGTGGGCCGCCACCACGCGATGGGCAGCTGAGAACGGGGTTCCCGATCTGCTGGTTGTTGATCCTGGCGTGTGGTACAGTGTCGAGAACCCTTCGGCGTGTCCAATCGGACCTCTCGGCGACCCAATGTATCTATGGTGGCGGATTCAGGCTCAGCCCTAGCGCTGGACCACGCAGTTGGCCGCGCCAGCTTGGTCAGTGCAGCCGATTTCAATGCCTAGGCCGCACCGCCCCGCCGGAGCCATCGGCAGCCGCGGGTCCAGGCCGCATGCGTCTCCAATTGCGAAGGGACCGGGCAGCGGAGCGGCTTCGTGGCTCAAATGATTGGCGGGCGTTGCCGGCCGGAAAATAGCCCCCAGATCCCTCTCGATTCTTTCCTTCGACATCGTGACGTAAGCCGGCTCGATCTCCACCCCGATGCCGTTTCGGCCGCAGCGGGCGGAAGCCAGGAGAATCGTCCCCGTGCCCATGAAGGGGTCAATGACCGTATCGCCAGTGAAGGAGAACATCCTCACGAGGCGATGCGCCAGCTCCTCCGGGAACGGTGCCGGATGATGCCTTGTGGATTCTCCCCTGAGGCCGTTCCATATCTGCCGGAACCACTCCTGGTGCTCTTGCTTAGTGAGCCTGGACGCTTCCCGCTGCTCGCCGGTGGGCTGCCGGTACCCGCCCGGCTTCCGCAGCATCAGGATGAACTCGACGTCGTTCTTGACGATGGCATTGGGCTCGTAGGGCTTCCCCAGGAAGCTGGACCCGTTCTCGACCTCATAACTCGCATTGGTTATCTTGTGCCAGAAAATGGGCGTCAGGTTGTCGAAGCCGACCTTCCTGGCCCTCACAATGATGTCGGCGTGCATCGGCATGACCGAGTGCCTGCCATGCTTGCGGCGGGACAGGCAAACATCCCCGACGACGCACACGAGCCGGCCGCCGGGAACCAGCAAGCGAAAGCAATGTCTCCACACCTTGTCGAGCTCGTCATGGAAGGCGTCATAATCTTCGACGAGCCCAAGCTGGCCTTCGCGGTGGGGATATTCCTTGAGCGTCCAGTAGGGAGGCGAGGTCAGGACCAAGTGGACTGATCCCGGCGCAATCCAGCCGAGCTCCCTNNTGGCAAATCGTCAGGGTGGTCCTCCCGAGGGCAGCATGCATCACACCCATGCTGCCGGCACCCACGACGCTGGCGAGAAAGTCACTCAAGCTATAACACTCCGCTGCCCGGCATAGCGGGCGCTCCGGTCGCGGACTGCCCCGGTCAAAGGAGATTCCGGGTCGGCGCGGTGGACCACGGCGCGGGTCTGGGCTCGGCCGCAGGGCCAGACCGTCGCCTGCGATGCCTCGCCAGCCTGGCCCACAGACTCTCAGGGACCTCCGAACCAGCCCGCCGCACCGGAACCAGGGAACTACGGTCGGGTCGGGCTGCAATCGCCTCCTGGCGCAAAGTCAGCGGGGCGCGGCGGCGTGCCGCTTGTCGGGCTTGCTTGGCGGGGGCAGGTCGAGGTCGGAGGGGGAATCGCCGATGTCCTTCGTGTTCATGTCCATGGGGTTGGGGTTGCCTTCCAGGCTGGCCACGGCCAACTCAAGGGCGAATTCCATTGTCGTT
Organism: Acidobacteriota bacterium; assembly: GCA_003171295.1. Taxonomy (GTDB): domain Bacteria; phylum Acidobacteriota; class Terriglobia; order UBA7540; family UBA7540; genus Bog-366. Next base: position 7,193 of record PMYF01000279.1, read on the forward strand.
TTAGGGTTGTTCATATCCGACCACCATTTGTGTTCGGGGGCGCAAAGCACTCAGCCCCGCTCCTGGGCTACAGCACATCGCCATTGCTCGTTGCGGCAATGAGAGCCACATCCTCGTTCGCCGGGGTTGCCATCACGGTCTCCTCCCCTGGCTCCTTCGTAATTGCAGGGGCTTCGTCGGAAGGCTGCGAAGCGGGACCAGTCGGAGGGGAAGCGATAGCGGAACCCGGCAATCCATCGGCAGCTTGGGGGACCGCATGGAAAATCATCAGCCCTTCCTCCCGCCACTCGTGCGCGACGCCAGAAACCTTCGCGAAGCAGCCGATGAACTCGACGACGGACTCGCCCGTGGTCAGGACCTTCCTGAGAGACGGCCATACGGTCTCGGCCAGCTTCTCGGCGGTCGGCTTTGCCGGCTCGGAAATTGCCCCACTGAGCACATTCTCATCGTGACTGCACAGCGTCTCGGCGTGCCGGGCGACGAGGCGGTCGGCGGTGCTGCGGGGGATGCCTCGCTGTCTCAGCCAACCGCGCCACTGCCCGCCTCTTCCGGGACGGGACAATAGGGATTTCATTGCGGCCAGTCTCTCCGCCAGGCTTGCACGGATTTGGCGCAGTTCCTTTGCGGTCGTCTTATGGTTGGCGCTAAGCCGGACATGGTCCGACCAGAGGTCAGAGATTTCCTGTGTTGGCTGGGTTTCATTTGCGCCGTCATCAGGTTGGGTCGTGCCGGGCTGGGCCTCGGCCTCCGGGATGATGGTGTTTTCGATGGTTTCAAGCATTGTGCCCATTTGCGTACCTCGCATTAGAAGTTGGGAGCGGAAATCCGTGCATCGGAAGTTGCTCCTATAATTGGGGCACGTAGTTGATTATTTTTGCCAGCCCGCGGACAGCAGGTACAGGACGCTGAGCCGGGTCTCACGCTGACCTGGGATTGGAACGCTGGCTTCAATGATGAATTCCAGGCGTCCGCCATAAAGGCTAAACTAGGGGGAATAGGATTGCCCATGGTTCCCGAGATGTCTGGAGGCGGTGGCCTTCAGGTCGTTACAACGGGAGGGCAAGGAGAGAGGCCACGTCGAAGGACGGATTCAAATGCCAAGCGTAAAATCCGGGTGGACGCAAATTGGCTTGTTTCTGGGGAGTTTGGTTCTGCTGTCGACGCCCGGCCTCGACCAGGCCCCGCCGTCAGCCAGCCCCCCGGCAAAGTCACTAAAGCTGCGCTTCGAGACGGCCCTTTCCGACTACCACGCCAAGAAATTTGACGCTGCCCGGAATGAGCTCGAGACGCTCGCCCGGGAGTTTCCCGCCAGCTTCGATGTCACCGAGCTTCTCGGGCTTGTTTACTCCGCCCAGGGCAAGTATTCCCAGGCGCTTGCACCGCTGGAAGAGGCGGTCGGACTGAAGCCTGACTCCGCATCGGCCCACGTGAATTTCGCGACGGCTCTCGCCGAGTGTGGGAAGACTTCCCTCGCCGGCGAGGAATTCCGGAAAGCGGCGGTCCTTGACCCCTCTGAAGAGAACCTCAATGCGTGGGGGAGCGAATTGTTGCAGCGCTTCCAGGCGGTCCCGGCGAGCGAAGTCTTCCAGCGCGGGACCAAGCAATACCCTCGTTCGGCCAGGATGTGGGTGGGGTTGGGTATCGCGCTCTACGCGCGCAACCAGTACGCGGCCGCTGTTCAGACCCTCTTGCGAGCCACGGACCTCCGTCCCGAGGACCATCGTCCTTACTTTTTCCTGGCCAACGCTTACCTTCTGGCTCCGAGCGTTTCGCCGGGCGCAGGCAGCAAGGTCATCGCACGTATGGGCCGCCTGATGAAACTGCATCCCCGCAATCCTCAAGCTGTTTTTTATTATGCTCGCTGCCTTTGGAAGGAAGATCGCGAGCGCGGCAAGCAGGAAGACTTGCGGCAAATAGAGTCATTGCTGAAGCGGTCGGCTGAACTGGATCCCACCTTTCCCGGAGTCCATCTTCACCTGGGTATTCTTTACCAGAGCGAAGGCAGAAACGATGAGGCTATCCAGACGCTCCAAAAGGCCATCAAACTGAATCCAAACTTAGCGGTCGCCCACTATCGGCTCGCGCAAGTGTACGTACAAGCGCACGAAAAAGCTCTCGCCGATCAAGAGTTCCAAACCTACGAGCGGCTGCACTCTCAGACGACCCCACAGGACGAGCAAGAAGGAACGGAGATCGGGCGATTCCTGTCCTCAATGAAGACACCCGAGTCCAAGCCGTAGTCGGAAGACACCTTTTTCATCAAGGGAGGCGACTCATGGCCTGCTGTCGAGACCCACGACTTTCCGCGTCCCTTTGACTTCCAGCGCCCCCTGGAGCGCGATGTTGGCCGAAGACTTTCCAATCATAACGTCGAACGTACCCGGCACCACCACCCAACGCATGTCTTGGTCGAGCAACATCAAGTCCTCGGAGGTCAGCGTAAACCTCACAGTCTTCTTTTCGCCCGGGTTTAGCGCGACCCTCTGGAAGCCGCGAAGTTGCTTGAGGGGAGTTGATACCGGAGCGAAGCGTTCGTGGAGGTAGAGCTGGGCGGTTTCAGTGCCGGCGCGCCGGCCGGCGTTCTCCACATCAACGCTGACGCGCGCGTCTCCCCCTGCGCCGATCTCGGGCGGGTCAATGCGCAGGTTGCTGTACCGAAACTCCGTGTAGCTCAGCCCGTAGCCAAAAGGATAGAGTGGTGCGCCAGGCATATCCACGTAGCCCTCCTCGTGTGTCCATCCGCGATTGATCCAGTACGCCTTGGAGGGCTTATAGTTGTAATAGGCCGGCAACTGGCCCACGCTGCGCGGAATGCTGATCGCCAAGCGGCCGCTCGGATTGTAATCGCCAAACAGAACGTCAGCCACCGCATCGCCCCCGCGCTCCCCGGGGTTCCAGACCTCCAGGATGGCAGGAACCTGCTCCGCCTCCCAGCGGATTGAGAGCGGCCGCCCGTTGATGAGCACCAGAACGGTAGGCGTGCGCGTGGCCACGACGGCCTTGACAAGGTCTTCCTGGAAGCCCGTCAAATCCAGGGTGGCGATGTCCCGGCCCTCGCCATCCGATCCCCCATCGTCGGAGTACCTTGTATTCTCCCCAACCACAACCACCGCCACATCAGCGTCTTTAGCCGCGTCAATCGCCTTCTGGAAAGCGCTCTTGTCCGTGCCAAACACCTCGCATCCCTTGAAGAAGGCGACGCGCGTGGACGGCGAGGTCTTGCCCTTAATGCCCTCCAGAACCGTCACAACATGTTGGAGAACTTTCTGAGGGGAGTAATCTCCGAGTTGGTTGTTGGCGTTGTCAGCATTGGGCCCGATGACGGCTATGGACTTGAGCGTTTTTTTCAAAGGCAGAAGGTTGTGGTCGTTTTTCAGAAGAACCATGCCTTCGCGGGCAGTTTGGAGCGCTAAATCTTGATGCTCTTTCGAGTGCACAATCTTCACGGCTTGTTCCGGATCAACATAGGGGTGCTCGAACAATCCGAGCCGGAACTTCTGTTCGAGAACACGGCGCAAAGCACGGTCAACGAGCTCCATGGGGACTCGCCCTTCTTGGACGTTTTCAACCAGAGGTCCCATATAGGCAGGCTCATAGGTAATGTCCAAATCGACGCCGGCGCGCAGGGCGAGCGCCCCGGCTTCTTTTTGCGTCGGGACGATGCCCTCGTAGATCAACGTGTCAAAGCCGTCGCCTTCGCTCATGACTATGCCTTTGAAGCCGAGCTCATCCCGCAAAACTCTGTTCATCCACTTCTCTGAGCCGTGTGCCGGCACATCCTCAACTTCGGGATAACCCGCCATGACGCCCAAAGCGCCGGCCTTGAATGCCGCACTCCACGGTGGAAGGACGATCTCGCGGAGATAGCGTTCGGATAACTCGATGGCGCCGCGCTCAAGGCCGCTCACAGGCTCACTCTGAGTGGGAAAATCCGTCATCAGGGCAATCACCTTGTCCGGAGCGTTGAGGTCGGTGCCTTGAGCACCTTGTGTAATGCTCTCGGCGATTCGGGAGCACAGGTAGGGGTCTTCGGTATAACCCTCTTCGTTCCGCCCCATTCTCGGGTCGCGATCCAACTCCAGCACCAGCGTGGACAGAACGTGGATTCCCACGGCCCTCGCCTCCCGGGCGGCAGCCGCGTAAATCGCCTTGACCAAGTCCATGTCAAAGGTGCTGCCAATGGCGAGCCCTTCCGGGAAAACGGTCGCGCCCGGATACATCGCGCCGTGCGTGCCTTCTTCGTCCTCGAGCAGCGGAATCTTTAGCCGCGTCTGGGTGAGCGCGATCTTCTGAAGCTCGTTAAAGAAGTCAGCTTGCTGCCGGGGACCTTCGTGGAGAATGGTGTCGGCGAGTGCGAAGAACCCACAACCCGGGCCTATCTCCTGAGTGTAAGTCCCGGCCGCGAATCTCTTGCAGGCCTCCATCTTTGCGGGGATGGTTTTCCCGAGCTCGTCAACATACACGCAGGGCAAGTTGAGCTGGCCGATCTTCTCCTTGAGCGTCATGCGGCTCATGAGATCGTCCACGCGCCGCTCGATGGGTTGTGTGGGATCAAGATATGCAGGGGTGGAAGACTGAGCGTACACGGAGGAAGCGCTGCTAATCAGCAGCCCCAGAGCAAGAAACGGGGTTTTCAGACTCATTCGCGAAGCCTTTTGGAGGATTTCCCTCCCGCCAACGGCGGGAGGGATGAAGAGCTATTGGGTAGGCGTGCCGCATGATCAGCCCCTTGCTCCCCATAAGTCAGGAGGGGAGTCAAACAAGGCCGTCTCAGAAGTATAGCTTTAGCGCCACCTGGCCGACGCGCTCACCGCCGGCGCCGGTGACGAATCCGAATACCGAATCGTTGATGTTGCCGTCCGGGTTCCCGAATTGCGCGTGGTTGAAGACGCTGAAGAACTCGGCCCGGAACTCGAGCTTCTTCGATTCGGTTAACTTGAGGTCTTTTAGAATTCCGAGGTCCCAGTTATTGAGTCCCGGCCCGTGGAAAAAGCGCCGGTTGGCGGTCCCGAGCTGCCCGACGATTCTGTTGGAGCACCCCGGTCCGCTCGACCCGGTCGGCCCGGAACCGGGGGGGCAGCCTTCAAGATAGAATAGCGACGCAGCGTTGCTGAGGTAGGGATTCGTCAACGAGTTCAAGTCCTGTTTTCGCGGGTCAATTCTTCCAATGTGGCCTGGCATGAAATTAGGCGTGTCCACGTCGCTACCCGTCGGACCTGTGGCGCCGGTTCCAAGGGCCGATTGGTCATCCTGTTCCGTGATGAATACCGGGAACCCAGTGGTGAATCGCGTGATGCCCGTCAAGACCCATCCTCGCGTGGCGCGATTGGCGTGAAGGAATTTATCGAACGGCAGTTCGTAGGCGAAACTCGCCACAAAGTTATGGGTCAAGTCGAAAGCGGAGAGTGCTCTGCCCAGCTTGGGGTTGACGGGGTTAATTATTTCGACGCCTCCCGATCCCGAGCCGGGGCCCCAACTGGAGGCATTGTCCATCGCTTTGCTGTACGTATAGCCGATCAGGAACGTCGCCCGTCCGCTCGTGTGGCGCAAACTCGCCTCCAGTGCGTTGTAGTTGGAATTCGCCATGGTTGAAAACAATCCATTGCTCGCGAAGTTCGGCCCAAAGGGCCCACGCGTGCTGTTGATGCAAGGTGGCCCAGGCGCCGGACAGACCCCTGGAATGTTGGTCCCTCCCGTAACGGGATAGAAGACAGCGTTCTCCTCGCCGGGACCGCAAAGCGCCGTACCAGCCAGCACTTCGCTGGTTTGGCTGAGACTCGCACAGAGCGCAGGGTTGCCGGGATTGGCCTCCTGGTCTGCCAGCAGGTGATGAGCTTGAGTTCCAACATAGCTCAGGCTGAAGAGGGTGTCTGGGGTGATCTGCCGTTCGAAAGAGAACATGTAATGCTCGGCATAGGGGACCCGGTTGGTATGGTCGAAACCCGGGGAGCTTCCGATGGGCAAAAGCGCTGACCAGTCGATATTGTTATCGGGATGCGAAGGGGAGACATTCAGCGGAGGAACTGGTGCGGGAAACGGCTGAGGATGGAGAGACCCGTCAGGGAGACCGAGAAACGGGTTCGCGAAAGAACTCTCCTCGGGGTTCACGTAGAAGTATCCGAAGGGGGCATCGCCGACCGCATTGAAGCTGGTTGCATCCTCAAACGCGGTGTAGAAGATCCCGTAACTAGCCCGGAAACTGGACTTGCCAGGTCCGCCGAAGAGCCGCCGGGAGATCCCTCCTTCTCCCTTTGGCGAATAGGCGAGCCCGATTCTCGGCCCGAAATTCTTGTAGCGGATCGGGGAAACCGTGTGAGGCACGGTAGGATCGGTGGGAATGACCCAGCCGGTCGGGGCGCCAGGGAAAGCCAGGGATTGAACGCCGTAAACCATGGTTTCGAGTTCATTATGGGTCTCGTACCACGGCGTGCTTACGTCCCAGCGCAGCCCGTAGTTCAATGTCAGGTTGGGGCGGGCACGCCAACTGTCCTGGGCGAACAAGGAGTAATAATGGGAGCGCGTATATTCCGGAAGCTGTTCGCCCTGGTCGTAGCTGCCTCCGGAGATCACCCCCAACAAAAAGTCAGCAGTGTCCGAGCCGGTCTCCGTTCCGGAGAAGCCCCAGACCCCGTTGGCTCCCGAGTGGTCATACAGATTGATTTGGGCGGTGTGGAACTCGCCGCCAAACTTCGTGGTATGCGTGCCATAAACTTTGGTGAAGTTGTCTATTAACTGGTACGTGTTGTTGACCTGTTTCTCGGACCAGGGGTACACGCCGAGTCCCCACTCGTTGGTCCCGACACTGGGGACGCCCTGCTGGCTGGCAGCCACCGGATAGACACCCGTGATCCCGAACGAGCTCAGGCTAGTACCTATTCCGCCTTGGGGTTCACCTGTCCAAAAGGCGTAACGGGTGAAGTTCAGGCGTAGTTCATTGACCCCCGTAGGTCCGAAGGACTTTGTATCGCTGAGGTTGAATTGTTGGGCCCGTCCCGGGACCACGTCGGCAAACCCCGGCAGATTCCCATTCGGATAGGGATTCACCGCGGTGAAATCGTCGAAGAAGTAATAGCCGGAGAGCATGCCCAAGCGCGTGTTGGCGTCGGTCCGATAGCTCCATTTGTCATCGCGTATGGTCCCTTTGAAAGCTGAGGACGCATAGAATGGCCCGATGTTGGCCGGAGGAACGTATTTCAGCACTGCGGTCGCCGGAGCTGCAATGGCAGACTGAGGAATCACGGCATTGGGGAACACGCACTGCGAGGACGTCGTGCACCCGGTTGTGTAGTAGGGCTCACCGACGGTCACGGTGCCCGCCGGGTAACCAAGCTCGGTGTCGAGCATGTTTGCCAAGTACGGGCCGGAGACCGTTCCAGTCATCGAGCCGCTGAGGTCGGTCAAGTTGCCCGCCCGATCGGCGGCCGAGGGAACCAGGACCAAGGTGGGCTGGCCCTGCACCTGCCGCGTTCCTTGATAGTCACCAAAAAAGAAAACCTTGTTGTGGATGATGGGCCCACCGATAGTCCCACCGAACTGGTTGCGATGGAGAGCGGCGATCGCTGATCCCGGGATTTCCGCCCCCGTGATGGGGTCGGTCTGGTTATAGGAGTAAAAGTTGCGGGCATCCATTTTGTTGTTGCGGAGAAACTCGAAGAGGTCGCCATGGAAGCGGTTCGTGCCCGACTTCGTGACCACGTTGACCAGCCCGCCGCTGAAGTTCCCGTACTCGGCGTCAAAGTTGTTGGTCTGAATCCTGAACTCAGCGATTGAATCGAGGTTGGGAATGACCGCCGCGCCATTGCTGCCACTCTCTTCGACGTTCCCGCCGTTCACCATGAAACCGTTTGCATCCTCCCGCTGGCCGTTCACCGAAAGATTCCCCGGGTTCAGTTCTCCCGACGGCGACGGCGCCGTCCCGCTGTACTCCCCGGTCGAAACCGGCACCACGCCAGGTTGGAGCGCCATCAAGTCCGTGTACCCGCGCCCGTTGAGCGGCATGGCGGTCATATGGCTGCCCGTGATGACCTCGCCCATCTCGGTGCGCGTGGTTTCCACGTGAAGCGCGGCACTGGAAACCGTGACCGATTCCCTGACCTCACCGACTTCTAAGGCGTCATCCGCGCGGAGGGCAGTGTTGACGTCGATCACCAAGCCGGTCTGGCGAGCGTCCCTGAAACCCTGCTTGTGAAAACTGACATCGTAAGTCCCAACCGGCAGGGCTGGGAACGCGTAAAATCCTTGCGCGTTGGTCGTCCCGATGCGTTCGATTCCGGTCGCAGTGTTAAGGGCTTTCACCGTCACTCCCGGAATGACCCCTCCGGTTGGGTCCGTGACAACTCCCGAGATAGTCCCGGTCACGGTGGCCCAAGCGAGCGAGCCGCCAAGGCATGTCAGGACCAGCGAGCAGAATATCTCTCTTCTCATGGAGACCCCCCTCCCTTTTGATCTTGCAGCCCCAGACCCAATGTCCGCACCCAATCAAGAACGCCCATCTTGCGCATTGCGGTCAATTGTAGACCTCAACATTTTCAAAAACAAGCGGACGCGTTTGGAGCCACTTACCTGCCATTTCCGGCCGCCGAGCACCGACGCACGAAACCTCGCGGGCGCAGCCACTGGGAATCGGCGGCCCCTTCGATGTCGCCGACAATCTCCACGGACAATCCCGCCGACAACAGGCTCGCGAGCTCGACGCTGATCCCCTCGTCGCTGAACTCGAGGAGCTTGGCCACCATCACGCTCGGGCCGGTCGCCGCCTGGTACTTGATTGTGAGGTCTCGCTGACCTGGGAAGGGCTTGGTTCGGTAGTGTCGACGGCGTTCCGGGTCTGGCACCATAGTGTAACTCCACGTCATGGTAAATCGTTCCGCTGGACACGGAAATAGTTTTATCTGCCTTTAGCCGAGATTTCTATCATCGACTTCCCGTCCGATCGGTAACGTACACCTGACGGTCACTGAAGGCAATTGTCAGTCGGGTTCCCAGTGTGAGGTGCTTCCTGGCCACGGAAGGTGCCATTTTTGCGTCTCACGAGAACCCCAAAGACCGAAACTGCCCCTCTTTCGACCCGCTCCTCCGACACTTTTCCGCCCCCCTGTCGCTCTCGTCGCCCAAACACAATCCGGTCGGCGGCTCGCCTACCCCGCTGGAGAGGGTAGCGCGGCTTTCCTGAACTCCATGACTCCAAAGAGCCGCCGCGTCAGATGACTCTCCGCCAGCATCAGCCAGTAATCTCGGGCGTGCTTGATCAGGCGTCCGCCCGTCTTCACCAACCGTTGCTGCAGGCTGGTGAGCGACCACTTGCCGATCCTCAGGTGCCGTTCGATGAGTTCTCCGAAGCCAAGTTGCTCGTCGAGTTCCCGCACCAGAACCAAGCCGCCGTCGGAGGTGATGCGGAACCTTGGAAACCGACCTTGAGAGAGGCGTTGAAGGAGAGCTGAAAGGGCTGATTTTGTATCTCACCCCTTGGGTAGGTTCGGAAAATCGAATAAGTTGCAGGGCTACTATTATGACCTGCCCAAACGGGGTCCCCCATTCTCTGAGACCCCTCCGCCCCTGGCCAAGCCCCCTTGAGGGGTGCTTCTGATCGGCAGGTCATTGGGCGACACTCCCCGCTCATCGCTGCGTCCTCTTAATCAATCCGAGGGTTCGTGATGGGGTGGTTAGTACCAACGTGCCATTGCAGCAGGAGGTCGTGAGGGACATCTTGGCATCATGGATGAGCGAGACTCTCCCCCTTTGGCGGTCAGGCTGGCAGTGCGCGCCATCCTCTATAGCCTTGGACTTCTGGGAATAGTCGCTGCTTTGAACAAGTTGATGCAATAGCTCGCAGTTGGATTTGGTTTGGCAGGCCGTTAGAACCACGACGGGCGCACTCATCATGTTTCGATGCATGGAGCGCGATCGGCTTCTAAGGCTCGAAGAACAGGCCTCGCGCGAGTGGCATTCCCGCCGGTATGAACTTCAGAAGGTGGAAACGCTCGGAAAGCAGGAAGAGCTGGCCGACGCCCATCAGGCTGTAAACAAAGCACGGGAACTCGTGGCCAGCATCATAGTCGAGATTCTTGATCACGATCGAATTCACGGGTGCAACGTAGAGAGGAGTCTTCCCCTCCAACAGAATACACAAGACAAGCTGGGAATGCCGGGCAAGCTCGTTCGGGAAGATTGTGCCCGCTGGTAGGCTTCCTGAACGACTACCCGGTGCGGTCGGGAATCATACTGGGAGAGGTAAGGCCAGGCCGATGGCCGAATGCCTGGCTCCCGCGTTGCCGAAATCTGCTCGGTATGCGGCTCGCCTAAACCTCGCTGCTGCAGCACATCTCTGGCTGTATAATCTGAGAACTGGTGCTATGCATTCACAGCAATCGTGGAGTACAGGGTGGCTGCCATGAACAAGAGCGACCTGCTTCGCTATAAGAACCTTCTCCTTTCGAAGCAGCAAGAACTCTCCACCGGCAAGAGTCTGGCCGCTGCGATTCCCACCGCAGGTGAGCTTCGCGGGGACCCGGTCGACATGGCCGCCAACGAAACCGACGCCGCCATGCAAATCCGGTTGCATCAGACAGACGGCAAGCTCTTCCGCGCCATCGAGGATGCTTTGACGCGGATTCGGCACGAGGAATTTGGCCTCTGCGCAGAATGCGGGCAGCCGATTGGCAAGGCGCGCCTGGAAGCGGTGCCCTGGACCAGGTGGTGTAGGGACTGCAAGGAACGACAGGACTCTGGAAGCTGAGACGCTGGCGTGAGGCCGCGGACTGTATCACCACGATCATGGGCGGGCAAGATGACTCTGTGGTTTTGGAAGTGCGGATTAGCTAATGAATAAATCAAAGGGTTTCGTTCAAACACGCATTCCCGACTCTGATAAAATGCATCGCAAGGAACATTGACAACCCCATGGCCAATTGGAAAGTCATTGCGCTGACCAGCGGCGATATCGAGGCCGTTTCAGGCCCGGCTGCTCAAGACCGGCCGGGAGACCACGAATGGATGGTCTGGGAAGGGCAAGCCGCTGACGAAGCTGAACTCTGTACCTGCTAACCGTGTTAGTCTCTTTGCCAAATCTGAGCACAAGGAAATTGACTCTATGAAACCCCGAGAGCGCGTTCTGAAGGCCATCAACTTTCAGGAAGCCGACCGGATACCGATCGACCTGGGAGGGCTCAAGGCATCAGGGATTGCGGTCGAGACTTACGACCGAGTATCGCGCAAGCTGGGCCTCGGCAAGACGCCGCGCGTGGCCGACACGCCGAGCATGATTGCGGTCGTGGAAGAGTCGGTGCGGAAGCGGTTCAGCCTGGACGTGATGCCGGTGGATATCACCATGATCCCCGGCCTGATGACCCCCGAGAATCAGTGGGTGCCGCGCCGCCTTTTCTCCGGCACGGATGTGCTTTTCTTGCCCGGCACGCGCATCCAGGAAGAGGGGGACGGAGGCTGGGTGCTGCTNNAGGGAGGGAATCGACCCGGCGAAGTTCCACCCCGTTGATGACATCGCGGACGAAGCGCTGAAGCAGGTCGAGGAGTATTCCTCCCAGCTTTACCACGGCACGGACTACGCTCTGCTCGGGTGGGGCGGAGGGGTGTGCTTTTTGGGACTGAGCATTCTCACCGACCCGCGCTCAAACGTTACCATGGGCATGCCGGACCAATGGATGATGATGCTCTTGACCGAGAAAGAAACCTGTCACGAAATGATGAACCGGTCTGTGGAGGCCAGCATCAAGTGCCTGACCCTCCTTCACCAAGCCGTTGGCGACCGCTGTTTTGCTTGGGGCATTGCCTCCGACGACAGCGGCACGCAGCGTGGGGAGTTCATCAAACCCAGCCTTTGGGCGGAGATGATGAAACCCCACTACCGGAAGCTCTGTGACTGGGTCCATAAGAACACGCCCTGGAAGACTTTCCTGCACTCCTGCGGTTCCGTCTACAACCTGATTCCGCATTTCATCGAAGCCGGCGTGGACATTCTGAATCCCGTCCAGACGTCTGCGGCGAACATGGACCCCGCCCGGCTGAAGAAGGAGTTCGGCTGCAAGATCGTGTTCTGGGGCGGCGGCTGCGACACGCAGAGCGTACTGGGTGGAGCGACGCCGGAGGAGGTCCGGGAACACATCCGGGAGCGGCTCGCGATTTTTGCGCCCGGCGGTGGCTACGTGTTCACCCAGGTACACAACATTCAACGCAACGTGCCCACGGAGAACGTGATCGCCATGCTCGACGCCGCGCGCGAGTATGGGGTGTACGCCAAGGGGTGACGGATCTTTCCCATCGCGCTTGGAAGGAGGGCTTATGAAAAGCCAATCGTCCGTTGTTGCTGCGTTTTCTCTGCTGCTCTTTGCTGCTGGAACTTTCGCGCAGCTTCCGAAAGCTCCTCCCCTCCCCGGACCTGATGACCGGTACAAGGCAGATTTCCTGCTCATCATCGCGCATCCTGACGACGACGTGCTGATCTCGGGATACCTCGCCAAGGCGATCCTTGATGAGCACAAACGCGGTGCTGCCATCCTTTGTTCGTCTGGCGATGGGGGTCGCAATGAGATTGGACAGGAAACCGGCGCCGCGCTCGGGCAGGAGCGCATCCTCGAATCACGGCGAGCATTGGAGTTCCTGGGCATAACCAACGTGTGGTATATGGGTGGCCACGATACTCCAGGTCAGGATGTTCTTTGGTCATTGGATAACTGGAACCATGGTCGGGTCCTGGATGAGATCGTTCGCTTGGTTCGGCTTACCCGGCCGGAAGTCATTATCACCATGCTTCCCGATTACGTGGCGGGAGAGAATCATGATGATCACCAAGCAGCGGGCGTTATGGCAACCGAGGCCTTCGACATGGCTGGGGATCCCACGGCCTTTCCCGAACAGGTTGCCGCACCGCGTGACCGAATGCAGGTAATGAACATGACCGAAGGGCTCCAGCCGTGGCAACCGAAGAAGATCTACTATTTCACGGATGCGTTCGATGCTTTCTCACCGTACTGGCATGACAAGCGGCATGAGTCCCCCTTCCGTAAGAACTTCCTGGAAGGCAATGGCCCCGAGTACTCAAATTCTCTTGTATCACCCTCCCGTCATGTGTCGTACGGGCGACTTGCCGCCGAGCAACAGAGCTTTTACCTCACGCAGGGAGGAAGCATCGGAAAGGAAGCTCTTGCCAAGGGCGACGTTTCGGTATTTGAACAGCCGACACACTTCATTTTCGGCAAATCTCTCGTCGCGAGCAGCGTCACGGGTGATATTTTCGAGGGTGTCACACCCGGCCCGATTCCACCCACTCGAATTCCCGGGTTCCAACAGCAAACGCATGAGGGCTTATCGGTCGAGTTCGGCGATTCGTGGGGGTTCTATCGCGACTTCTGGAAGGCGCACAGCCTTGAACACGTGGCTCATCTACTGCCGGTTCCCGAGGTGGCCATTCCGCGGGGAGGGGCTTTACATGTCCCCTTGCTCATTCGGAACGACACAGAGAATCCCGAAGAGGTCAGCCGGACAGCGGTATTACCAGAAGGCTGGACCGAAAAGACCGGATCTGCCCGCTATCCTGTGAGGGCACACGAGGTTTATCCTGCCCAACTGGTACTGATCGCTCCTGATATGGATGGGGTCCGTTGGCAGGAGATCACTTGGAAAGCAGAGGCAAATGGCCGCCCAGTGGGCACTATCAAGTTGCGCGTGCTTTCTGGGGTGGGCAACGGAGGATTGCCGCAGTAGGACTATGCCTTTCTCTTCGACCAGATCGATGCAATCCCGACAAACGCGTGCTTGAAATCAGGGGTGGCACCCCAGAGGATCGACGGTTGGTCGTTGACCAGCTTGCAGCAACGGCTGGTGAAAACCGGCGGACGTTTGAAATGGTCAACCCAGTCGGCGACCGCCGGCGGGTGCGAAAGGCCATGGACCTAAGACAATGGAGGTCCACGCTACGCTTGCTGCGCTACTCGGGACAAGGGTCTGGGATTCTTGGGCCAATAACGAGAGCGGGGAACCGCCTCCGGCTCCCCGTCTCAGGTGTTCGTCGTTTTTGCCGTGGCAGCGTCCGCGGGGCGTTGCCAAGGTGCGCACCGCAAGAGCGGTGTGGTCATTCGACCATCGTATGCATTCCAGGTGGAGTCAGTCATACCTCCTTTCCCGTAAGCACACTTCCTTCATACTCCTGTGCGCGACCAATTGCAACACTCCAAAGTACTGGTTCGGATATCTGGCCGGCATGTATTCCTTCATGTCCTTTGCAGAGGGGAAGGCGTCTTGGATGCTCAATTACTCCTGGGACGGCAACAAGGAGGTGGACCCTCGCGAGGCGATGAAGAATCTGGCGATGGCGGAACTCATGGCGGGCGCGAACGTTTGGGACACGCGAGGGCATGTCATGTCCGGCTCGAATGACATCCAAACTCGCACCATGATTTTCAACTGGATCGCCAAGCACGAGAAAACCTTCTCTTCCCCCCCCCGGAGGCCGGTCCGGCCCGTCGGAGTCTATTTTTCACCCAAGACTCGAGACTATTTTCCAGAACAATTCATCGAGTCCTACCGGGGAATGATCTGTCTGCTCCTCCAATCGCACCTCGAATTTCAGATTGTGACGCCGCGCAATAGGCAAGCCTTCCGCGGTGATGAACTAATTTTGCCCGACGTGCGATGCCTCAGTGGGTCGGAACTGGACTGGCTTCAAAGCCTGGTGCGCGACCGCAAAGATCTGGTGGTCACCGGCGAGACGGGAAGGTACGACGACGAGCGCCGGCCGCGGGCCGAGAATCCTTTGCACGAGCTTTTGGGAATTACCAACCTCTCCCGGCAACAAACCTCTGCCACACCGACACGGTTCATGTATGCGCCACAGTGTCCCGGCAAGGCTTACTATGCCGAACTCGAAGGGCATTTCAATGATTATGCTTTGCAGGAACATTATGAGGGCGCGCGCTTCCAAAAAATGCGACAACAGGTATCGTCAGAAATCGTGCGACTCTCGAATTCGCGACCCGAAGTCGAAATCGACGCCTCCCCTTTCCTCTCCACCCAGATCGCTGAGGTCAATGGGAAGATCCATGTCTTCATCGCAAATTTCAAGGGATTGAAAAGCAATGAGATGGCACAACAGGTTCCGGAACGAAATATCAGAATCACGTTCGCGGGCCGCGAAAACGCAAAATTATACGTGCTTCCCTTTCTGGGTGAGGTTCAAGAGCTCGACGGTGAGCGGAGTGCCGGAAGAATCACGTTCAGAATTCCCGAGGTCTCGAAGGGGATGGTCGCTTGGTGTGGCGATTAAATGGGCGCGGTAGAAGGGGGAGGGCTAGATACCAAAGAGCATCACTGCCCTCTCCCCTCGCGGGAGAGGGTGGCGCGCAAGCGCCGGGTGAGGGGTCCCGACCGAATTTTCAGAGCAGGTCACAGGCGGTTTTGCTGACGCACACCCTACGGTTTCCGCGCTCCGGCCAGAATTGCGCGCAGACGTTGGCCGACGATGAGTTCCTCCCCGGGTTGGATCGTCATGGAAACGAGCTCCAACCGGTCGGGCTCCTTGATTTCCTTCTTATCGGGATTGGGGTTGCCCTCACGAACGGCTGGCACCAGGCTGGGGTTATCGGGGCCGAGCACTTCGATCACAGGATTGCCCTCGCGCAGTTTCCGGACGCAGTCGGCGGCCCTGAATCCCCAACCCTGCTGGTCCCAGGAGACTCTTAAGGTCGGGTAGCGATTCCCGTCATCAGGCGTGTAGATTTCGGTCTTGACCCCAGGCACCGTGTTCACAAGCCTCGCAATGCGCTGGACGCGAGCATTCCACTCCCGATAGAGGGCGGCGGAATCGAGCTTGAGCCAAGTCTCGATGGCGGTAAGGCACCCGATCACCTCTTCCTTCCCGACCTTCATGGACCGGCAGACGGCACCCTCATAGGGATTGGTGTTCAAAAGCGCTGCTTCGATCAAATCTTTGCGGCCGAGCAACACTCCACTACACTGGGGCCCGCATAGCCCTTTGCCGCCCGAAAAGATATAGAGATCAACGCCCATGCGGGCGTAAAGCTTGATGTTTTCGATGGGCGGAATACCGGCCGCATCGTCAAGCAGCAAAGGGATGCGATGCGCCTTGGCGATGGCAAGTTCCTTATGAAGCATCTCGCCCAGGTGAGTCGTGTAGATCAACGCCGTTTTACCGTTGATGGCGCTTTCGATCTCTCCGGGCGAAAAGGCCAGCACGAGAGTTCCACCGGCCAAGCGGAGCGCACTGTCGAAGGCGCTGCGTCCACCCGCCATGATCACCTCATGTCGGAGACCGGATGTGTCTGGAAGCTGCCAGATATTCTTGGGGTCGCTTCCCGCGATGCAGGCGGCGGTCGCCGAAGCCATCGCGCCGGCAGCCCCGGAAGTAATCATGCCGGACTCAGCGCCCGTCAGTTCCGCCAGCCTTCGGCCTACAGCGCGCTGAAGCTCGAGGATATTAACGAAATGCCTGGCCGCTTCCACCTGCGCAGCGCAAACCTCCGGCCACTCGAGAGAACCGCTGAGGTAGGTCCAAGTCCCGCGGCAATTGATCACCGTCTTCACACCCAGCCGCTGGTAGACGTTGCCATGCGAATCCCTCCCGACGACCCGCGCTGCCGTCGCAAAGAGTTCACGAGCCTTGATCAGCCCGAGCAGGGGTGCTGCCACCGCCCATTTCATGAACGCACGCCGATCAAAGAAACTCTTGTTCGCCATCGGAACTCGTCCTCGCACCTTAGGATCTTGGAGGCCGGACCGCCGGAAGCTTAATGGTCCGCTCAATCTGGGTTCTTCGGCAGTGGGACGAACGCACGAACGGCCAGTATATGAGCTTTGGCATCTCGAGCATTTCGATTGTAATAGCCGACCGTGCAGTTGGGACGGAAATAGTAGGCGTCCCCACCCTTGGCTGGGTGCAATCCTTGCATGCCGTCCATTCCCCCGCCCGCCACCATCTGCCCCTCGCCGTCGAGCACGAGATAGATTTCCTCGGCGACTTCATGATGATGCGGGAAATTGGTACCGCCAGGCGCGAAATCCATCAAGAAGAGGTCGGCAACGACGTAAGCGGCGTTGATGCGGTCACGCGTGCCCGTGTGTGGTCCGATCAGAAGCTTGTAGAGCACCGAAGTGGGATGACCCTCCACCGTCTGCTCCTTCAAGTCGTCCAGGTTCCCGACGGCGGGCTTCGCGGGCGGTGGGGCGATAGGAACGTCGGTTGGAATCTTGAAGGTCATCACGACAACGCGGAACGGCTGGTCGGAGGAATTCGAGAGGTTGTGGCGAACAGTCGGCGAAATATAGGTGAAGTCATTCATGCGCAAGGCATGACTTTCCTCGGCATAATGCAGGACGCCACTCCCGTTCAGAATGAAGTAGAGCTCTTCCTGTCGCGGATACTCGATTGACTCACAAGCGCCGTGCGCATCCACAGTCAACTCTCCGAATCGGGCCACGCTCTGCGCCGCCCGAGGTTCGGAGTCTCCCTCGCCGAAAATGGGAAGATAGTGACAAGAACTGGTAGTTAGATCCATCCTATATTCGTGAACCTCGGGCACGTAACGGTGCAACCACGTGGGCGCAACTTTCCTCTCCTGGGCCAACAAACACGGCCCGATCGCCAGCAGAACGAACACCAGCTTCTTCATTCCCGACTTCCTCCGGAAAAAGCCAGCCACGGTGTGACGCAGCATCTCCTGGGTTGCATCCGGATAAGCGGACATTGGCGCCATACTCCACCTCTCCATCCTGCAAAAAAGAAAGTCAAGACTCGAGCAACGGTCACTTTAGCAGTGCCGATGGGTCATGGAAGCAGGGTGCGGACAAGTGTGTGACCCCGTAACATGGCACGAGGGCTCCTCTTAGGCATGTCAGCGGCAGCCTTTGCGGCTTCTACTTCCGATGATATCAGCGAGCCACCTAACATCGTCATTGTACCTTGGCCGTCGATCACGATGGTACCTTCCCATGCCTCGCACATGTTAGGCAGTTGCTCACGAGTGGACGCGCGGCGACCCGCTGAGAAGCCCTTCCGAAGCCCCGCCGCCCAGCCGCCGGAAAAACCTGCCGCGCCCAAGGACCCGCGTCGAGTCCAATCAGCCCTGTCTGCCATCTGGGAACCCCCTCAACGGTCGGGACCAGCCGGGCTCTGACACTTCACCGTCAGATCTGTAGCGCCGACCCTTGGGTCGGTCTCGACCTCCCGCCTCGCTCCTTTTCGTCATTTTCTTGTCACGGCGGCGATGCAATTAACCTCCACCAGCGAATTGCCAGGGAGCGCCGCCACTGCCACCGTAGTCCGTGCCGGCCCACCGTTCGGGAAGTAAGTCTTGAACACCTTGTTCATTCCGTCGTAATCCTCAATCTTCGCCAGAAAGACGCCAAGCTGCACGACATGGTCCATTGAGCTCCCGCCATGGCCTACAAGATCCCTGATTTTATCCATCACCTTCTGGGTGTGGCTCGATATATCCCACTGCGCCGGAGGCCGGTCATCGTGAGCGCCTTGGCCGGCAATATAGATCAACCCGTTGTGCCGGACGATCGGCATGATAAAGGGCGTGCCGGTCACAGGTTTGCCATCTTCGCTAAGCTTCTCGACATCCTTCACGGCCTCCGCTCCGCGTGCGTTCGAAGCCGCACGAGTGATTCCCAGACCTGCCAGAACGGATGCGAGTCCCGCACCGAATTTCCTGCGTGTGGAACGTGTGGATAGCATCGGTCTTCCTCCTTTTCGAACATCGCTGACGGATTTGATACAAGGAATTGTCTCGTCACTTTACGGCAACGCGAAGCTGAACACATCACTGCCGGAGGCAATGGCGACGTACTGGGTGCCATTCACAGCGTAGCTCATGGGCGAAGCGTGCAGATTCTGCCCGGTGTTGAAGTGCCACAGGGGCGCGCCAGTGCGAGCATCGACGGCCTCAAAGGCGCCCGAGTCATCGCCAAAGAAAACCAGTCCTCCTAGCATATGACCATTACGCTTTGTTCAGGACAAGGTCGTGCACCTCGTTGTAGGCATGGTAGCGCAGGCGGTATTTATAGCTGCCGGAAGCGTATTTCGCCGTGTTCCATGCCGCCATATGGTACCCGGCTTCACAGATGGCGTTGGAGATCACTTCCACGTTGTTGCCGCTCTGATCGAGGATCTCTACGAGCACCCATCCCCTTTCCGGGACGCTGAACTCGATGGCCAATTGCGGATTGTTCGCGTTGGGATAGTGCTGGCCCAGCACGCGGGTGGTCGGCTTTGCAGGAATGCTGAGTTGCTTCTCGCTCACCTGAGTGTAGTCGAACGGCTGGTCGACGAGATGCCAAAGCGGCTCTTTCGTGCGCTGGTGAAGGTAGAATGACCTCAAGGGCGTGCGTGTGAAGCTCGTCAGCGGACGCCGTACTGCTACTCCATCCTGCCACTCATACACAGGAATATGCATTGGATTCATCACGTCGAGCTTGCCACGCTCCATCGCGATGTGGAATAAGCCGAAATTCCCGGGCTCGTGACCGCCGAGCCAATGGCCCACGATATCGACGAGGTAGGCGTTTTTGCCAAAGATGACGATGTTCGCCATGTAGTCCCAGGCTCTCCCATCGTAGTTGTTCTCGTTGCCGAAGGGATTCGGCCCATTGCTGAAGTCGCCGTCATGGCCGTAGATACCCTCGATAATATGTAGCCCCATTGGGGATGCTGCATGATTGTCGATGGTCCGGTGCGCCCACAATTCCATACACAGGGGAGTGTAATAATACGCATCATTGTATGCGGGATCGTTCCGCGGCACTTCCAGCGTATTCCATCGGGGAATGGTGCCGGTGTGCCGCTGGAGGTTCGCCTCCACGGCTTCATGAACTTTGGGGCTGATACATTCCTTGTTAATCAGCTTCTCCAGTTTTTGCAGCGAATCGATATCGGGCCACTTGCCACAGTATCGCTGAAAGGGTGAAGGATGGCTACCCTGCCAGTTCTTAGCGGCGAGGGTCAAACCCATTTCGTGAGCCTTGAATTTCGCCACATTCAGGTTCCATGAATTCGGCGCATTGAAGGGCCACAGGTAAGGGATCTGGGTATGCACGACGCCGCTGGGAACCTCTTTCCAGACAAATGCCTCCGCATCATTCGCATCTTCCTGTGTTGCAATGGTGTCTTTCACCGGGCGAACCGTCGCACCTACCCGCTGGGCCATAGCGACGTACCCGCGAGGTTCGACCACGGTGGCGCCATTGGCATCGCGCATATGCATCCTGGTGCCCGCGACACCCAGTTCCTTCAAGGATTCGAACAGACCCTCGACGAGGAACACGTCAGTGGCAATGCCCATCGTGTCCTCCAGGGTGAGTCCTCTTTTCTTATCGACGGCCTCGTGAGCGGTGAGATTCGGCTTGGCCGCGATGTGGTAACTCACGGGAATGCCGGTACTGTCCATGGGAACGAATATCGACCGGCCCAAATCGAGTCCGACTCGCTTGCACGCAGTAGAATTCGTCTTGTAATCCACATGCGTCTGTAGGATGAAGACCGCTTCCGGGTGCTGTTCCACAAACGGATGCACACCGAAATATTCGGACGGTTCCGACCCGGTGGCAAAAATGGAAGCCGGGCCGATGAAACCCAGGCTGCCGCACAGCAATGACGAAGACTTAAGAAAATCCCTTCGAGTGAACATATAGACCCCGCCTTTCCAATGTCACGTCACTCCTCTTTGTGCCAACCGATGACCCGCCAGCGTCGTAAGCCAGGTTTTCCTTTTTCGCATCCTGGGCACTATCGATTCGACCCAGGATTTCCATTTTGGAAACGGACGATTGTGCCCGATTCCACATGCGGGGTCAACCCAATATAAGGATCTCGGTTTGACTTGGCGACTGGCACGTGGACGTACAAGTCGCCAAACCGTAGATGTGGGCCCATACCCCGGATGTCTGGCTTGCCATCCAACCGCGACTTGTTCACCTCGCCCAAAAACCTCGCTCTAGGAAGCGCTGTAAGTGATTGATCCTGGAATGGTGTTTTCCTCGCATTGCAACTGCCCCACTTCAACAAACAAAAATTCAGCGGGCTGGACAGCTTCCTCCAGGTCCTTGAGCCGTTCCTGGTGTCGCTGCCAAAGGGCCGCCAGTGGGCCTTGGAAATCCGGAACAGGCATTGGCTGTCGGAGAAGCTTTTCTCGGCGCTCAGGAACCACGGCGTAGCCCTTGCCCTGATTGACCATCCGTGGATGCCGCGACCAAACGACGTATTTCAGCGGGGCGACCCCATCACGACCGGGTTTGCCTACGTCCGATGGCTGGGGGACCGCAAGGGCATCGAAAAGCGGACCTTCGTCTGGGACCGGACCATCATCGACAGGGCAGAGGAACTGCGGGAGTGGGTCAGGGTACTGAAGCAAGTCCAGAGAAGGGGCGTTCGCATATTCGCCTTCGCCAACAACCACTACGCCGGGTTTGCCCCCGAGACGGTGAGGCTGTTCAACGAAATCTGGGTGGAGTGAAGTCTCGGCTATTTTGGAATCTACAGAGCCTGAGTTCAGTCCGATACCGCCCGATTCCCCGATAATCCCCATGTGAGCCGGTTCCTTTCCTTTCCCGCCGGTGCCGCTGCCGTCCCGCCCGAAGGGGTCGAGCAGTGTCTTTCGCTTAGAAATCCCCGGCAAAGACCCACCCAACCAATGTATGTCATGGGTGGGAGGAAGGAATGTGACCAACGGGGATATCAAGTTTTTGCGGGAATTGGGCATTGAGCCTTCCAGCTTGGACGACCCGTCCCCAAGCTCGCTCCCGCCGCCGCTGCCCCCAGAAGCGCTAATCCACAAGTTGATGGAGAAAGATGCCTGCTGGCTCCAGAATCTCGGTGTGATGTGGGAGCATGAACCCGAGCTGGGCTTCGTCCCGCCAAGGTGCCTCTGGGAATATCTATCCGGCTATCCGAATGGCATAAGGGAAGCCGTGGGGGAGGCGGTCAAGTCCCTGGAGGTCTCCCTG